>JBBSZT010000097.1:0-8753 GCA_038044585.1 Nanobdellota archaeon | reverse complement strand
TAATAGACATTATGTCCACCATTTTTATGCATAAAATTCACAAGAAACACAAGATTTACTAAAAGAACTAGCCTTTTTAACTAAAAAACGCAACGAATGTAGTAGAATTATTGTGTTTATTCGTTTAATGCTTAATTAGACGATCATTTCATGAATAATGCTTAAGAATTGACTGAAAGTTTTAAGAATCAAAATACTTTTTTATAAATTCATCATCACTAAATCTTTCTATTGCTTCATAGACTTGTTGTTTATCATATTTCCTAAGTAAATCATAACTCTTCTCTAATCCGAATTTATAACCTTCTAAAAATCTAGCTTTAATTAAATTCATTATTTCATCTTTATTTTTAGCATAAATTAAATCATTAAGCATATGAATAAAAGCCGGATCTTTCGAGAATTCCATAACTGTTTCTTGAATAACCTTATCTAAACCTTGAACAATTGTTTCTCTCATATCCAATCCTATTGGATGGTTTTCAGACTGTTTAGGAACTATTCTTCTTTCTGGACTTGTTATTCTTCTTAAATATGCTGGTTCTTTCTCTATCATAATACAAACATCTTAGAAAATATTATAAATCTAACTTTTAATTATTGCTAAAAACTTCTAAGCAAATATTTATATACAAGATTTACCATATATTACTATATAAAAAGGAGGTGTTTTAATGGCAAGAAGTACATTAGAATTGATTGCCTTAGTTCTTGTTGTTGTAGGTGGATTAAACTGGGGTTTAGTTGGCTTATTTAATTTTAATTTAGTAGATACAGTTTTTGGAGCCGCATCTACCCTCGCCAAGATAGTCTATGTTTTAGTGGGCGTTTCTGCAGTTTATACAATATTTTTCGCATTTAGCGATTAATTTTTTTTCTTTTTTTATTTTTATAAAAATTTTAATTATTGATTAAAGGTTTCTAGCTCTTTCGATTGTCGAATAATTTCCATTTAATATATCTTCAAAAAAGTCTTTCTTCTCTGTAATTAAATCTTCTAATCCTGGACATTCTTCTGACTGAGCATGATTGGCTAAAGCACATGGTCCATTCATTAATTTGCATCTATAATTTTGATTATTTTTTTTATCTATATTAAAATGCTCACAATTATTTATATTAATAACATCTTTTAAAGGATCATCAAGTTCGAAAAATCCATGTTCTTCTCTAACATTATTCAAAACCTCTAATGCATTCTTCCCGAAACCAAGGTATATATCTCCATTATTAAGCTCGATCCTATATAATCCTTTATTTGGTTCATCTGAGAAAAAATTAGTAAAAATATTGTTGTTTATTCTCTGCTTATAACCTATTAGCATTTCTAATATTAGTTTATTATCTCGTACTGGTGTCTTTTCCAAATATTTATGTAAATCATCTCTAATATAATCCTTATATACCCCTTCTAAATTTAATATTTCTTCGATATAAAATAAAATAGTGCTCAATTCTGTTGTTAATGGGGTGCTTAAATCAAGATTATGTTCATATATTTCAATACGGACATTAAGAAATGGGATTAATCTTTTTAGTTTTGATTCATATTCTTTCCAGTTTTTTATTTTAATATCTCCCATCTTTTATAATATTTAAGAATTGCTTAAAATATATAAGCTTTATTAGAGCATTCAATCGCGTTCAATCGTTCAAGCGGAATTTTAAGGTATTGGAATTTTAGAAAGATTTAATAATAAGCAGAGTAAATAGTTATTATGGGGTTTTGGATATTTGGAAAAAAAGAAAATACTGGTGAAATAAAAAAATTAGGAGATAATTTAAAGAATTCTTTTTCTAATATTAAGAAAGATTTTGAGTCGGTACATGGAGTATTATCTCGTTTTAAGGATAAACATGATCAACACGACAAGAAACATGAGTTACATAGTGCTAGATTTGATAGAATAGAGAACGATATTACGAAAATATATGAAATTTTAGAGCAATTTGACCAAAAAAACCTTGAACGTTCAATCGTTCATGAACGTTCAAGCACGTTCAATCGTTCAAATCAATCGTTCATGAACGTTCAATCGCTTGAAAATTTGAAAGAAAGTCTAACCCCTGCTCAAAAAAGAGTCATTCAATTGTTAGACTCTACTGAAATTCCTTTAGAATATGAAGATATAGCAAAGGAATTAGGAGTAAGTATCATAACTATAAGAAGGCATATCAATGATATGAAAAAAATGGGCTTCCGAGTGAAAGAAAGGTTCAACATTGACACAAAAAGAAAGGTATTTTACCTGGAGAAAGAGATCAAAAGGGCTATTCGAAGGAAAAATGAGCATTGAGAGAGAATATTGGTTTACCTAATTTCAAAAAGTGAGAGTTAATATATAACAAAAGTAGATTTAATTCGGGTTTATATTTATAACGAGTCTACTTAATTATAAAAAGTGAGGACTTAAATGATAATCTTGGTGGTTTAGGCTAGAGTAAATTCCTAAAATGAGAGATTAAACTGAGAATTAGAAAAATAATCATAAAACACATTCATAAAAGATTAAACTTTAAAAGTGAGAGTTAAAGAGAGTCATTCGGTTAAAGGGATTAGTCTAAATTTTGTGCGTTTTTTGGATTTACAGACGGTGTTTTTGTGTTTTGCTGTCTTAATTCCAGAATTTTTGAGGCTATATTTAACTCTCTGAAGCTCTTATTTATATAGAAAACTGTCTTTTTATTGAAAGATCTTTCTTTGTCTATGGGCACATTTTTATTAATTAAATTGGTTATGTGGTTCCTAACTGTAGCCTCTGTAAGGTTGAATTTCTTCGCTATGTCCTGATAAGTTACCTTTCCAAACTCCTCTTCTAGCTGATAAATTGTAATGAAGATGGCAAATTCCATGTCCGTTAATGATCTAAACTTGTTCTCTATTAGCATCCGCAATGGTTTTTGTGAGTTTTTATCTAAATTCTCTTCCGTCGACAAGTCATTGATGATGATTGATGATGATGAGTGATGATGAGTGATGGCCCCATCATTTCCAGTGGAACTAACTCGAATTTGTTCTATTTTGCTACTAATAAGGTCATTTAAAGCTTTAATTTGAGATTTTAAGTCAGATATTTCATTATTTTTTAATAACAAGAATTTTTTAACCTTATTAACCTCTTGCCTTAAAAATTCCATATCTTCCTTAGCCTTTACAAAGGATTTTTTCACTTTTTCTTCAAAATTATCATTCATTTTAGTAAAAAGTATGGATAAATATAAAAATATATTTAATTAAAAGCAAAAACAATATATATTAGGAATATTAATTAATATAAGGTGATATATTGTCAAGCATAAATATAAAAACAAATGTCGGTTTCTTTTTAGTTCTGCTTAGTGTAATTATTTTAGCTTTTATAGAGGGTGTTGCATTAAATAAAGTTTTGGTAAAAGAGAGTATAATATATGGTTCTGAGCTGCAATTAATTGCTTTTATTTTAATTACAATATTTATGATAAGTATTTCAACATTAAAACCAAATAAATTGATTATGGTCTCATACTCATCTATGACTCTTGGTTTGATTGTTATTATTACTGGCTTGTTTGATCCGAGCAATAGAGCTCCTATTGCAATTAAGACCACTGAAGCTGTACTTGGATTAATATTAATTATAGCAGGGGTTTTTATGAGTAAAGGTTTAACAATGGATGTGCAAGGATCTCAATTAGCTAAAGAAGGAATAAAAAATTATAAGAAATTGTAATCTTATAGTAAGTATGCTTATAAATTTAGTTTTACTTTCTTACATATATTACAATATTCATTCTACAACTTAAGAAAGTATATAAACAAAAACCATTTTCTAAATATTGAAATGGATCGTGAAGTAAAAATTCTTAGGATTATGAAAAAAGATGGAATAAGTTGGCTTGAAGCTGAAAAGAAAGAAAAGCAAACTAAAACATTAAAAGAATTTATTTAACCAATATATTCATTTACATTTTTCTTTGGTTGTTGTCTTGTTAATCTTGGCATTGGTATGTGTGGTGGTAAATTAAGGTCCTGGCTTAATTGCAATGCTTTTATATTTGATTTAGTGAGTATTGTGTTGAATAAGCTTTGTGTTATCTCTGGTGGCAATTTCTTGTCTTTTTTCCAATTCTGTACTATCTCTTTCATCTTTTTTGGAGACTCTAGGAATAATAAATGACCGTCAATCTTTATTTCAGCAACATTTGGATCATATTTGAGTAAGAATTCAAACTTAAATTTAAGAACTTCTTGCTTTTTTTCAAGATTAATCTCTTCTTCAGTTAAATCTTTTATATTCATATTATGTTTTACACTAAGATTTTCTTTAATTTCATCTATATTTCTCTCTGCAAATATTCTATCAAAGTTAAATCCGATAAATGGCATTTTAATCAATCTAAAAGTTCTGGCAAGTATATATAAATATTGTGTTTTCTTAACCGAATAATTTATATAAAAATTGCTATAATCTTTAATTATGTCAATGGTCTCGGATAATAAAAAAGAGAGAATAAAGGAAGAAATCTTAAGAATCATTTATGAAAGTTATCCTGCTTTTCTTTATACGTATCAGGTTGCAGATTCTTTGATAAGAGATGATGAGTTTGTTTTAAGTTTATTAAAAGAACTTAAAGGTAAAAATCTATTAACTTGCTTGGAAGAGACTACAGGACATAATATTAAAAGAAAATGGGGGCTTAGAAAAGAGGTTTATGATAAATATAAGGAGTTATCTGTTTAATTTTCTTAAAATATTTTCTTTACCTTTCCAGTATAAAGCGTGTTTTAGAACTTCTTGAATTGTTGAAACAGGAATTACTTTTATTTTCTTCTTATTCTCCTTACTTAGCAAAACATCTCTTTCATTAGCTTTTGGAATTATAACTTCTTTCAAACCAGCTTCTATCGCAGCTTCAATTTTCGCGGTCACTCCTCCAATAGCCAATACTTCGCCCCTTACACTTAAACTTCCTGTCATTGCAACTTCTTGTCTTACTGGAACTTTCTTTAATGCTGAGACTATTGCCGTTGCAACAGAAATGCTTGCGCTGTCACCTTCAACGCCCGTATCAGCTGTTTGTAAAAATTGTACAAAAATATCATATTTTTCATAAATATCTTCTCCAAAATGCTTTAAAATTATTGCAGAAACATTTTTTATTGCTTCTTTTGCTATTTTTCCGAGCTGGCCTGTAGCAATGAATTCTGCTTTCTTTCCACCTGGAGTTACTTCTGATTCAATTGGAAGTACAATTCCTGAAAAATGATCATCTGAGCCCATTACAGCTAAGCCATTAACTTTTCCAACTAATCTACCTTGAGTTGTAATAACCTGATAAAGTTTTTTCTGTTCAATATATCTATCGGCCATTTGTTGCTCTAATGTTCTGGCTAATTTCATTGCTTTTTCAATATGTTCTGGTTTTACATATTTTGAATTTTCCTCTAATGCCAAATCTCCAGATGCTCTTACTAATCCTCCAAGCTCGCGTAATCTTAATGTTAATTTTCCAGCTGTGTTACTGCGTTTGCGAGCTTCTTCAATTATTTTTAATACAGCTTCTCTTGTAAAATGAGGAATTTTTGCATCTTTAACAACTTCCTGTGCAATAAATTTAACAAATAAATTTCTATTTTCAGGGTTATCATCTAAATCAGCATCCATATAAACTTCATATCCATAACCACGTATTCTTGAACGCAAAGCAGGATGCATATTTCTTATTGTCTCTGGATTACCCGCTGCAACCAAAACAAAATCACAGGGAACGGGTTCGCTTCTAGTCATTGCTCCGGAACTTCTTTCGCTTTGTCCTGTTATTGAATATTTTTTTTCTTGTAATGCCGTAAGCAGGTCCTGCTGTGATTTTGGGGTTAAATTTGCAATTTCATCTATAAATAAAACACCACCATTAGCACGATGAATCATTCCTGGAATCAAACGATCATGTGCTGGTGTTCCGAATCCACCGCTTTGTAAAGGATCATGAAGAACGTCTCCAAGCAACGCTCCTGAGTGCGCACCTGTTGCATCGATAAACGGTGATTTGTCAGAACCAGAGTTATCTATTAATAATCTTGGGGTACTTGTTTCATTTCCTTTTACCGCAACTCTTTTATTAAGATTAATAAAAATAACAAATGCTCCTAAAAATATCATACTACCGATTAATGATGCTGCCGCCATTATATCTCCATAATATTTACGAATCCACCATGGTGCAATCATTGTTAAAACTAAAAGTATAAAGAAAATTAAATTTTGATTTTTTAAAGAAGACATTTCCTGTAATTTTGATTTTGCTACAATCTTTCTTCCTTGTCCGCGTGCAACAGTTCTTATTAAAGGAATATTCTCATCAGTTGGGTTTGAGAATGCTAATATGTCTACTAATTTTTCCTTTGGTAATAATTCAGCAAGAGCTTGTCCTACTAATGATTTTCCAACGCCAGGCTGTCCTATTAAAAATAAATGCCTACGTTGCTTTGCTACTTTCTTAACTATATTAACAGCAGCATCTTGGCCAACAATTTGATCAATTATTCTTGTTGGAATTTTTATTTCAGCGGTTGTTTTAAAATTCATCATTTCCATGTGCATATTAAGAGAAAATCAAAATTTAAAAGGTTTTAGAATTATATTATTTCTTCTTCAGCAACAACTATAAAGTCACCGACAGCAACTACCGCAGTATAAGGAATTAAGGGATTTCCTGATTTATCTTTTTCTAAATCTAAACCTTCGCAATAACCTGTTGGATTTCTGACAACAACATGAATTAATTCTCCTGTTCTTGTCTCAAATGTTAAATCACCAACTTCGCCGAATCTTTTTCCGGTTTTTGTAACAATTAATTTACCAAGTAATTGTCTAGAATTATATTTTTTATCTTCATCAGCCATGTTTATTTTGCCTCTTGTTAATCTTAAAGTAACAACTTATTTATAAACCTTGTGTTTTTTCCTCGACATTTTTTATTTTTGATTTTTATTACAAATTAAGAACAAATCTGAATATTAGAATTAAAAAAAGATTATAAAATTATTATTTTAAAAAATTATATTACGATTTTTGGTTGTAAAATTTCGGATAAACTATTTTAGCTCTGTAATTGGTTTAGTTATTTGATTTTAGTTTGTTTTTTGAACAAATAAATTATTAGAGTTAGTTATTATAAAATCTAGAACAAGATATTGGTATGATAAATTCATATTATTTAAGAAATAAAAATTATATCTACTTTTTAATATGATTAGGATACCCACACCTGCATTGCTTCTGGAAACAAAATAAAGTTAGAACTTCTAATGGAGTTTATTTTAAGCTTTTTTTATATAAATTAGAAATAAAATAGTTCCTATTTTTTAATTTGAAGTCGATTGTTTTTTATTTTAAGATTTCTGAAGTAGAATTCTTTAGTTTTAAGGTTTAATTCATTAAAACTTTTAGGTTTTACTATTTTTTATTTATATATTATATTTATAAGTTTTTCTATTATATATAATATATATAATATTAATTATTTATTAATATATATTTTAAGCTTTAATAATATTAACTCTACTCGAAACAGAGGTCTAAAAAACCAAAACATATGTTCCACACGAAATATAGGTCATGGTCTCTATTTTTTAGTATAAGAATGTTTAAATACAACTTTAAACTTTAAACCTTTAAAATGGGTGGTAAAGATTTAAACAAATTCTTCGAAAACTATCTTAATCAAGATTTGATATTTGAAAATAAAAAATCTTTACAAAGCAATTATACCCCTGAGACAATACCGCATCGCGACGAGCAAATAGAACAACTTGCGAGCATTCTCGCCCCAGCTTTAAGAACAGAAAAGCCAAGCAATGTTTTTATTTATGGTAAAACAGGCACTGGAAAAACTTGCGTCACCCAATATGTGATGAATCAGATAATAAAAGTTGCTCAACAAAAAAACTTGAACTTAAAATATCATTACTTGAATTGCAAATTAAAGAGCGTTGCTGATACAGAATACAGGTTAATGGCTCAACTATGCAGGGCATTTGGAAAAGAGGTTCCTGCTACGGGGTTGCCAACAGAAGAGATTTATAGAATCTTTATTAATGCAATCGATGATAAAAAACAACTAATAATCTTAATTTTAGATGAAATAGATCAATTAGTTACAAAAGCAGGAGACTCAATTTTATATAATTTAACAAGACTAAACTCAGAACTGACAAAATGTGAATTTTCAATAATAGGCATATCAAATGACTTAATGTTTACTGATAATTTAGACCCAAGAATTAAATCAAGTTTATCAGAAGAAGAATTAGTATTCCCACCATATAACGCATTACAACTTCAGGATATTCTAAGACAAAGGGCAGATATTGCATTTAAGAAAACAGCAATCCAAGAAGGGGTTATTGAAAAAGGAGCTGCTTACGCTGCTAGAGAACACGGCGATGCAAGACGTGCTCTCGAATTATTGAGGGTAGCTGGCGAATTAGCAGAACGTAATAATGAAAATAAAATAAGAATAGAACATCTGGATGCAGCAGAAGAAAAAATAGAACGCGATAGAATTCTTGATATTGTAAGAACACAACCAAAACAATTTCAAATTGTATTGTATAGTATAATCAATGTTTGTGATAAAGACAATAAAATATTTACAGGCGAAGTTTATGAATATTATAAAAAAGTTTGTAATAAAGTTAATATTAAACCATTAACACAAAGAAGACTTTCTGATATTATTGCAGAATTTGATATGCTTGGAATTATTAATGC
>JBBSZT010000096.1:0-3537 GCA_038044585.1 Nanobdellota archaeon | reverse complement strand
AGGTTTATTAATTCTTTTTCTTTTTTATTATTATGATTATCGCAGATTTACAAATTCATTCTAGGTATGCAAGAGCATGTAGCACTCAGATCAATATTGAAAATTTAGAAAAATGGGCTAGAATTAAAGGAATAGATCTTTTGGGATGTGCTGATTTTCAACATCCATTATGGAATAAAGAAATTAAAGAAAAATTAACAGAAGATGAAAATGGAATTTTATGGACAAAGACAAAATTTCCCTTTATCTGGCAAACTGAAATTAGTTTAATGTATTCGCAGGGTGGAAAAGGAAGAAGAATTCATTTTTTAATTTATTCCCCAAATAAAGAAGTTTCAGATCAAATAATAGAAGCATTAGGAAAAAAAGGAAGATTAGATTATGATGGCAGACCAATCTTTGGATTTTCTGCAATTGAATTAGTCGATATAATGAATAAGATTAGCAAAGATATTGAAATAATTCCTGCACACTGTTTAACGCCATGGTTTGGTTTATTTGGAAGCAACTCTGGATTTGATTCAATAAAAGAATGTTTTCAAGAAAAATCTAATCATATACATGCTATTGAAACTGGGATGAGTGCTGACCCACCAATGTTATGGCGTTTAGGAGAAAATGTTAATTTAGTAAGTTTTTCAGATGCTCATAGTTTCTGGCCTTGGAGATTAGGAAGAGAATGTACTATTTTTGACACCAAATTAAATTATAAAGAAATAATAAATGCAATTAAAACAGGAGATAATTTAAAAGAGACAATAGAAGTAAATCCATCTTACGGAAAGTATCATTATGATGGGCATAGACTTTGCAATTTTAGTTTAAGTTCTGAGAAAACAAGAAAATTAAATGGAATTTGTCCTGTATGTAAAAAACATCTAACAATTGGAGTACAATACAGAATAGAAGAATTAGCAAAACATGAAGATGGTTATAAACCAGAAAACGCTAAACCATTTAAATCTCTAATTCCTTTATCTGAATTAATAGCAGCAGTCTATAATTATAAACAATTATCTGGAAAAAATGTCTGGCAAATATATAACAAATTAACTGAAAGATTTGGATCAGAATTTAATGTTATGTTAAACGTTTCTGAAAAAGACTTATTAGAGTTATCAGATAAAAAACTAGTTAATTTAATTTTATTAAATCGTGAGGGTAAATTAAAAATCAAACCAGGTTATGATGGTGTTTATGGACAAATTATATTAAATGAGGATCAAGAAATTAAAAGACAGAAATCATTGAATGAATTTTAATTTATTCCAGGAAATAGTTTCAGCCCAATTTGTTAAAGGTGGATTATTTAATATCATCTCTTTTTCTTTTTGATTTCCAGAATAGGTATCAACAGCTTCTTTTAAAATCTTAACTTTATAGCCTCTAAAACAAAGTTCTTGTGCTGTACAGAAAACACAACAATCTATAGTTAATCCTATAAGGATTACAAAATCTAAGTCATCTGGTCTTCCAATATTTTTATTTAACCATTTCGTAAATGCTTTTGGGTCTTGATATGGAAATCCTGGTTTTTTATTAGTGTTTCCAATATTTTTTCTTACCCAGATTGGATTATTCATGCACTTTATCCAAACCGGATTTATTTTAACATCATTAGGAATTTGAGAAATATACCCCCAAGTTCCAGGATGATTAGAATCACCAGTATCCCCGAGTCTTGGTTGTCTATAATCTGAAATAATTTCTGCAATTTTTATATTACTATTTTTTAAAAAAGGCACTAAAATATTTTTAATAAAATTGACACTTTTACGATTTTTGAAACAAATTCCTTTTTTAGATGTAAAATCATTTTGAAAATCTACCGAGATAATTTTTATTTTAAGCATTTTAACCAATATAACTTGTTTCTTCATCTATATTTATTTTAGGCAAGGTTTGTTTCATCAGTTTACTTTGTTTTTCAACTTCTCCGCCTTCTTTATCTAAATTATTAATTTCTTTGTCTAGTTTATTCAAATCTAATTTAAAATTAAATTTTGTATTAAGTATTTTTATTATTTCACGCGCTCCTTTTATACCAAGATAGTTTGGATGACCAAATGTTTGTGCTAATAACGTGATTGCAGGGATTCCTTTTTTGCCTGCTAACCCTACAAGTAGTCCAGTTACCCCCATTATAGGTCCTACAACGCCAAATATTTCTGGATTAAGATTATGCACTTTATATTTTTTAATAATGTCTTGAGTATTCGCAGTGCAATAAACAGCAGGATTCTTAGGAATCTTGCCCATCCCAATTCCCCCAAGAGTTATGATCTCTTTACCTTTGTATTTACTAATAATATCTAAAATTAACTCACAAAATTCATAACAAGCTTCTTCGTTTAAGGGTTGTACATCTCCAACTAAAAAAATTATATCTTGTTTGCCTTTTTTATAATACATTTCAATTTTAGGCATATCAATTAGATTTTTTTCATTAACGAAAACAGAACTTGGAAATGAGGTTGAATGAATCTCAATGAATTTTTTAGCCTTTATCCCATCTGCTAAAAAATCTGCAGCTATTTTGCCAACATTTCCGATTCCTGGTAATCCTTCTATTAAAACTGGCTTATTTAGTTCTGGCTTGGATAATTGCTTGACTTCAAATTTCATTTTCTTTGGCCTTTAATCTATATTTTAAATATCTATCTTCAATACTAAATTTTGCGGGTTTTGGTGAGATTGTTTTGTTATTACACTGCGGACAATTTTCTTTTAATGTATACATATGACATTTCTTGCATAATAATATTTGTGTTTTCATGATCTAATAAATTCAGCTCTTCCTTTAAACTTTTTTATATTCTCAATAACATTATTGCTGATATTTTTAATTATAGATTCAGCTGTTTTATAATCCTTTGATTTTACAATTATCCTATAATTTGGAGCACTTAAATAAGTTACTTTAATATTTTCATCTTGTTTTACCTGTTTTAATGTATTTTTTATTATTTCAATTCCGTTTGAAGCATCTGATTCAATTTTTAATACACCCGAGATTGTTACTTCTGGAGGTTTTATTTTATCCTTTACAAGTTCAGTTATTTTATCAGCAAGTTTAGATTCAATTCCAAGTTTTTTCAAATCTAGATTATTATTTACGATTTCATTAAAACAAGACATTAAACCATCATATTTCTCAATTATTTTATCGCCTGCTTTTTCATAAATTGTTTTTAAGTCAGTTTTTAATGATTTAGCAACATCCTCTAAGATTTTTTCAGATTTTTGCTCTTGTTTATAATAATTATTTTTGCTAATTTTTTGAGCTTGGGTAACCCTACGTAATGACAAGTCAACATAACCTTTAGCCTTATCCAGACTTAGGACTCTGCAAATAATTTTTTTGCCTTCTTTTACGTAATCTCTTAAATTTCTGATTCTCCCTGGAGCAATTTCAGAAATATGTATCATTGCTTCTTGTTCATATTCATCTAAATCAACAAAAACAGCATGTGGTAATATTTTTTTAACTGTACAAATTACAACTTCTCCTTCTTCCAAAGATCTTGTTTTTTTATA
>JBBSZT010000095.1:0-1172 GCA_038044585.1 Nanobdellota archaeon | reverse complement strand
ATAAGAATTAATTACAACTTTATTAATAATAATAAAGATTTAGGATTATGAATAAATTAAATTCAATAAAAAAAGCCTGCAAAATAAATAATATTATCTTTAAAGAAATAATTAATGATTTTAATTTTAAAACTGAAAAAGATATTTCAAATTACATTAAAAAAAGATTTAATGAATTCAAAGTTAAAGCATCGTATCCATCGATAGTTGCGAACAACAATAAAACAATTCACGCTAAACCAAGAAATAAAAAACTTGAAAGAGGATTTTTAATTTTGGATTTTGGTTGCAAGTACAATAGCTATTGCTCTGATATGACAAGAACTATCTTTTTAGGAAATCCGAATAAAGAAGAAATTAAGTTGTATAATTTAGTTTTAAATTGTCAGAAAAAATGCATAAAAAAATTAAAGATTAATTATTCTTATTGTGATTTGGAATTATATGCAAGATCATTACTAAAAGAGTATAAACCATATTTTTTGCATTCATTGGGTCATGGTGTTGGGAAAAAGATTCATGACTTGCCAAAAATAAGCATTATCTCTAATGAAAAAGTCAAGAAAAATGAAATAATAACAATTGAACCTGGAATTTATTTTAAAAAAGATAATAAAGAAATTGGAATTAGAGTAGAAGATACAATTTATATTGAAAATAAAATTGAAGTCTTAAGCAAATCGCCAAAAAATTTGATAACAATAGATTTTTAAATTTTCTTAATTAAATAATTTTATGGCAAAACCATTTTTGTTTGATGTAGTCAATGCACTTTACAATGGTGTAATGGATCATGCACCGAAGTCTTTACAAGAGAGAAGTATGTTCAGTGCTCTTGCTCTTGGTTATGTTGGAAATTATTTACTCACAAGAGGAATTCAAAAAACTTCGGAAATGTTTATGTCAGAGGAATTTAATAAAAAACATTTACCTTTAATAGAAGAAGTTTGTATATATTTAACAATTGGGGCTCCTTTATTATATATGATGATTGATTCAAATGGGATGCAGGAATTAATACAAGAACATCCAACTTATGTTTCTGGAATGCTTGGAGCAGGATTAGGAGCAATAACAGCTGCTCAAAATGATATAAAAGGAAAAAAATCTTTAGAAAATAAATTTGATATTTGTTAAATTTTATTTAATTCTAAAAAAGATTTTCTATGTAA
>JBBSZT010000094.1:0-3366 GCA_038044585.1 Nanobdellota archaeon | reverse complement strand
TAAATTAGATAATGGCATTGCAACAACATAATTCTGGCTTATTGGGTATACACCAAAAGCAGTTAGTAAATTAGTCATTATTAAATTTTTGGTTCCATAATTTTCTTTTACCCATTTTAGAGCATTATAATCATCTTCATTAATAAAATGCAATGGTAAAAAGCGTTTATCCTCTATTTTATAATAATTATTGAATTGACTAATAAAAACTAAACTGGTTAATAGGATTATAGTAAAAATAGCTAAAGTTTTGTCATATTTTTTAATAAAAATATAAACATATTCAAGCAAGTAATATAATCCAATTGCAGATAAGGGAACTAAACCAATTAATAAATAAAAAAAAGCCCTCTGATAAGGCAAAAATAATGTAAATTTCAAAGTCGAGTACATAATTACAGGAATCAAACAAATTAAAGGCCACATTAATAAGATTTTATTTAATCTTTTTTTATAAATGTAAATTGATCCGATTAAGGCAAACAAAAACGCAATTAATCCATACATTTTAATGATAGAATATTTAAATTCAAATGCTCCTGTCCAACCATATTTGAATATGAACACATCAAATAAATGCTGAAGATTATTTCTAAATAAAAATAAAGCAGCTAAAAATAATATTACTCCAAAAATTAGATAATATTTGTTGAATTTATTGTTTATTATTAAATATAAGATTAATATTAAAGTTATTAAAATTGTTGCTGCAGGATAAGTAAATATAGAAGTAAGATAAAATAAAATAGATAAGTAATTTAATTTTTTATTTTCATTTAAAAAACAGTAAAAGAATAAATAAATAATAAATATTGAAAATGTCAACGGAACTAAAAACCAGATTCCCATTAAATTTACATTATTTTTAATGCTTAGAAAGAATAATGACGCAAGTAATGAAATATAAAAATTATTTGTAATTAATATAACCAAGATTATTAAAGTTAATAAAGAAATGACTGCGAATATTGCTGGCAAATATTGGTAGTTTAGTATTGGATCAAGGTTTGTCAAAGTAAAGAATTGAGCTAAAAAAGCATGAAATCCAGATTCTAAGTTTAGCTTTTGTGTGTCTTTTAAGTATGGGTTTACTTCTGGAATATTTTTGTTTTCCATTAAATAAACAGCTTGGGCTAAATGCGTCCATTCATCCCCATGTAAAGGATAGTTATAATTGGAGTATCCATTATTATCTATAAATCCAGAATAATGCGGATCTTGATATGGATAAGGATAATTAAGATGAACTTTATAGATTAAAAGAAATGCAAACATAACTAAAATTATTATTAATAAGTTTTTTATTGAATCTTTCATTGAATATGCTTTATTTAGAGAATTTATATATATTTGCCTTATAATAATAAGTTTTATATATTCTCATATTAATAAATTTTTAGAGGTAATATGAAAGAAAAGAGGATATTATTAATAGTTTTTTTATTTATTTTATTTATTTATTTTGGTAAGGGAGTTGTTGGAGAAACTCCATGTACAAGTGCAGGTGGCAACTCAATCGATAGTATTTGTAGATTTGAGTCATCTTTATGTCCTTCTAACTGGATTCAGATTCAAGATTGGTCGACAACGTCAAGCAATACTTGTGAGGGGGGGGATCAATGGTGCGGTGGTTCATGTGCAACTGAAAGTCATGTTTGGAGTAATAAGGCTGCAGAAATTTGTACTTATTCTACTGCATATAATATTGGTAATGATTGTGGTAGTGACACTGCCGATTGCCAAGCTCAAATTACTCAAATAGGGTGTTTATCCCTATCTTGTGGAAATAATGTTATAGACGGAACAGAACAATGTGATGGAACCAATTTTAATAGTCAAACCTGTCAATCCCAAGGTTTTTTAAGAGGAACTTTATTATGCAATTCAGACTGTACCCTTAATACTAATCGATGCACTTCATCAGATACTAAATCTCCTGTAATTTCAGATATACAATCTACAACAACTAAAGACTCAGCTACCATAACTTGGAAGACAGATGAAGATTCTGATAGCTTGATTGGGTATAGTCAGCTTATTTCGAGAGTAGATACAAATGAAGATATAGAAATAGTTCCATCTCCAAATAATTTAGTCAAAATTCATCAAATTATAATTCCAAATTCTCTTGCATCAGATCAAACTTATTATCATATGGTTTATTCAAAAGATGCATCTGGAAATTTAGCAAAATCTTCAGTGGAATCATTTAAAACAAAAGAAGATTCAGATCTCAATATAGCGCCACAAGTTACAATAATCTCTCCAGTATCTGGTTCAACAGTAAGTACAACATTTAATCTTGAAGTAACTACAAATAAATATGCTCAATGCAGGTGGAGTCAATCATCCTTAATATTTACTTCAATTCCATTTGCAAATGAATTATCTGCAATCGATGGATTAACATTTAATTCTCAAATGCAATTACCAGATGGATTACAAAATTTATATGTAAGCTGTAAGACAACTAGCGCTCTTGGAGAATCTTCAAACCCTGTTCAAACTACATTTACAGTATTAACATCATTAACTTCGTTTTGCGGAAATGGTATTATTGAAGGAACAGAACAATGTGATACTTTAAATCTTAATGGACAAATCTGTCCATCTATGGGTTTCTCTGGCGGAGGAACCTTATCATGCGATTCAGATTGTACTTTTAATACAAATCAATGTATTGTTTTGCCAGAAATAAATAATTTAAAAATTAGCGCTTACGGCAGTAATATACTTTTGAGTTGGAAGTATAATGCTTATGGTTCATATGGAAGTTATGGAGATAATATAAATACTTTTGCTGTAAAAATAACAGGAAATGCAATTCTTGATAATTTAAAAGATTTCTTCAAAAAAATTGGGGATTTTTTTACGAATTTATTCAAACCAAGCCAAGTTGGTTTATTATTAGAAAATAAATTTAAAATATATAGAAATAATGAATTAATAAGTAAAGATAAAGTTAGTGAATATTGCAATGATAATAACTGCAAATATGAAGATAAAAATTTAAATCCTGGAACTTATAATTATAATGTAGAAATATTAAATAATGACGAAAGTGAATCAAAATCTTATAATTTTAATTCTGTTTCAATCCAAAAATTACCAGAACCTTGCAAAGATGAATGTTCTCAAAATGAATTAAGGCAATGTTCTAGTGCATACGGTTCATACGGAGGTTATGGTTTGTATGGTGCAGATGGATATAGAACATGCGGTAATTATGATTCTGATTCATGTTTAGAATGGAGCACTGTAAATAGTTGTAATACTGGAGAAAAATGTGAGGGTGGAAATTGTATTTTAACTTGTATAGAAAATTGGAAATGTAGTGCATGGAGTTCTTGTATAAATAATCAACAA
>JBBSZT010000093.1:0-5417 GCA_038044585.1 Nanobdellota archaeon | reverse complement strand
GAAACAGAAAAAAAATAGCCATAGGAATTTATCCTCTTGAAAAAATAAAACTTCCTATAGCATTTGAAGCTAGAAATCCTAAAGATATCAATTTTATTCCATTAGAAGGAAATAAATCTATGAATGGCTTAGAAATACTTGAAAAGCACCCTATAGGAAGAGAATATTCACATTTACTTAAAAATTTAAATAAATTTCCTGTATTTGTTGATGATAATGAAAAAATATTATCTATGCCTCCCATAATTAATAGCGATGAAACAGGCAGGGTAGTTAAAGAAACAAAAGATGTTTTTGTTGAATGTTCAGGATTTGATTTTAATTTATTAAAGAAAACATTGAATATTATAATAACAACATTGGCGGACATGAATGGACAAGTATATCAGATGGAGCTTGATTATGGCAAAAAAGAATTAACTCCTGACTTAACACCTCAAGAGATTAATATCTCTGTAAATAGTGTTAATAAATTAATTGGATTAAATCTAAAAGAAAAAGAAGTTGAAGAATTATTATCAAAAATGGGTTATAATTACAAAAATAATAAAGCATTTGCTCCTGCATGGCGTACAGATATTTTGCATGAAGTTGATGTTATAGAAGATATTGCAATAGCATATGGTTATGATAAATTAAATGCTGAAATTCCTGAAGTATCTACAATAGGAGAAGAAAATATAGAAGAAAAAATTAAATCTAAAATTATTGAGAATTTAATCGGATTGGGATTAATAGAAGTATTATCTTATCATTTAATTAAAGAAGAAGAGTCTAAAATGTTAAAACTTTCTCAAGATGTAATAGAGCTATTAGATTCAAAAACAGAGTACAAATTATTAAGACCAAGTTTATTAATTCCTGCTTTAAGAATATTATTTGAAAATAAACATAATGAATATCCTCAAAATATATTCGAAATAGGAACAATATTTAAAAAAGGTGATTCTGAAACTGGAGTAATTGAACAAACTAGTTTATCTGTAGTTTTATGTGATTCTAAATCAAATTTCACGCAGATAATGCAGATTCTTGATTCATTATTAACATCTTTTGGGATAAATTATAATATAAAAGAAGATGAGGATGAGAATTTTATCTCTGGAAGATTTGGAAAAATTATTGTTAATGATAAAGAGATAGCAAAAATAGGAGAAATACATCCCAAGATATTAAAAAACTTTAATTTAGAGCTTCCTGTATCATGTTTAGAGTTAAATCTTGATGAAATATTTAAAATTATTCTACTATCCCAAATAGTTTAAACTATCTTTATCATTATTCTCAAAATTTAACAAAATATTCCTGCCTTCTCTTACGAATTTAGCTGCTTTAACAAAATGCTCCTGCAAAACTTGATTAGAATTATTTGCTACAGCCAGTCTAGCTGCATTAATTATGCTGTTCTTAATGTGACCTCCTGAAAATTCAAATTCCTTGGCTAATTCATAAAATTTAACATTCTTCCCCAAAGGCAATGTTTTGCTTAATAATTTCCAGATTCCTTCCCTTTCCTGGATATCTGGTATCTTAAATGTTATATGCAGATTAATCCTGCGTTCAAATGCCTTATCAAAATTACTTGCCAAATTTGTCGCAAATATTACAATACCATCGAATTTTTCCAATTCTTTTAATAAAATATTCTTAGTCAAATTTGTTTCAGAATCTGTTGCAGAGAATATTGTTGTTCTAGTTGAGGCAATTGCATCTGCTTCATCAAAAAAAAGTATGGCATCACTCTTTTTGGCCATATCAAACACTTTAACAATGTTTTTTCCAGTTTCACCAACATAACTATCAATTAAATTTGAATAACGCACTATAAATAATTTTTTTCTTAGCTCATTTGACAAAGCTTCTGCTGTTAATGTCTTACCTGTACCAGAAGGACCTGAAAATATCAATGAAATTGCATTTCCTTCTTGAATATTTTTTAAACCCCATTTATGCATTAAAGTGTTATGATTTTTTATTTGTGATAAAGCCATACTAAGTTGTGTTTTAATTTCCTCTCCTAATATAACATCCTTGAATGTTTTTTTTGGATTAATCTTCTCGATTAGATTAGCATAATAATCCTGTACTGATTCAGGGTCAAGAACAACTTCATAACCATAACCTAATTTTTGTAATTCAGTTATAATTAAATCAAATTTTTTATGGAAATTTCTTTTAACTAGATTAATTTCTTTTTTTAATGAAGTAACTTCTCTATTGATATGATGTATTTTTTTATCTATCATTCTAGAAATTTATACCTCTTTTATCCATAATATTTATAATATATAAAAATTTATAAACCTTTGCTAAAACTTGTAAAAAACTTTTTCAAAATCCAAAACTTTATTGTTTTTTATATTAATTCCTTCTTTTTTAAGTAATTTAGATTTATTTTTTAATCCAGAAGCAAAACCAACTAAATCTCCATTACTTCCTATTACTCGATGACAGGGTATTTCTGGAGCATAAGGGTTTTTATTTAATGCATTTCCAACAGCGCGATAAGCTTTTGTATTTAGAGCATTCGCAATTTCTTTGTAAGTAGAAATCTTTCCTTTTGGAATTTTCTTGCATAATTTGTAAACTTTTTCGTTAAAATTCATTCTAATTTATATTCTGGCAAAGTTTTTATTAATAGTGAAATATTGGTTCTTATATATTGTAAACTGTCTTTATCTCTTTTATAAAATTTATATTCATTTGTTGGATCTTTATAGATTTCATCTTCTATCTTAGAATTATTTTTTATTTTTGAATCAGAATGAATAAAAAAACCAAGATGGTCATCTAATCCTTCATTATAAATCTCTTTTGCAGCTTGTTTTAATTCATCTATTGTAAATTTAGTGTTAATTGCATCTAAATAAGCATAAGCGTCATCTAAATGATGTAAAGTTTGTTTTAATTTATCAAGAATAAACTTAAGACGTGATTTTATATTATCATCAACAGTATGATTTAATCTTTTATCACATCTTACAATTAGATTATTGCAAACTTCAACTAACTTTTTAATGTTAACAAGAAGTTCAATCTTCTCTCGCTCTTTTTTTATTTTCTTAGGAGACCTTTTTAATATTTTATCCCAAAATTTCATAATAATAAAACTTTTATTCAATATTTAAACATTTTCTTTCTTACTATAAAACATCTTAATAGCCCTTAAAGGTTTGACTTGCAATATATTCATTTTTCCAGATTCTATTGCATATTCAATATCAACTGCTTTATTATAAAATTGCTCTATTTTTTTACTATAATCTACTAATTGTAATATTTGTTGTTCATCAAGAACTTGCTCTTTCATATTTTCAGGAACTTGTCTTTTAAGATTCTTATTTAAGGTCTCTTCTCTTATAACCATATAATCCTGTTTTGGAGTTTTCTTAGATTTAATTTCATTATTTTGCTTATCAATTATATAAACATTTGAATTAACATTATTTGCTATTATAAGTTCACTTAAACCATAAGTTGATTCTATCATTAATTCATTTTCGTTATGCGTTAAAGGATTTATAGTAAATATTATACCTGAAGATTCTGAATCAATCATTCTTTGAATTATTATTGATATTAATATTTTATCGTATTCTATATTATTTTTTTCCCTTTTGTGTATCAAGCTTGAAGTAAATAAAGAAGCCCAGCATTTTTTTATACTAAGCGATAATGAGTTATTTCCCTTGACACTTAAAAATGTTGGAAAATCTCCTTCAGATATTTTACTTGAACGAACTGCAACATAAGGTAAACTACGTCCCATTTTTATTAAGCTTAAAGCATTTTTATTTCCAGATTTTAGAACTTCATTATCAACATTTAGGTTTTCATAACTTTCATAAATTTCCTGTTTTAAGTCTTCAGGAATTTCAGCCTTTAATATAATTTCTTGAATTTCCTCTGCTTTTTTCTGTAATAATTTTAAATCATCTAAATTAAGATTGCTTAAGATATTTTGAATTTGTTTATTAATATTATTTTCTTGCAAGAATTTTTGATAAGCATTACTTGTAATTACAAACCCTTGCGGTATGGGTATTCCAATATTGTAAAGTTCTGCTAAAGAAACTGCCTTTTCACCACATATTTCTAAATCATCTTTACCAATTTCTGAGAACCATAATAAGTTATTCATACTAATTAGAAAATGATTTATATTAATAAACTTTACCTTAATTATGAGTAAATTCCTAGAAAAACGCAAATTAATGATTAAAATAGTTGAGAATTATGGTATTAAGGATAAAAATGTTTTAGATGCAATGTTAAAAGTTCCAAGACATTTTTTTGTGCCCAAGGAATTGCAGAATTATGCGTATGAAGATTGCCCTTTAAATATAGGAAATAACCAAACTATTTCTCAACCATATACTGTTGCATTTATGTTAGAATCATTAGAACTAAGAAAAAATAATAAGATTTTAGAGATTGGAACAGGTTCTGGTTATTCTGCTGCTTTAATTTCTTATATTACTAAAAATAAAGTATATAGTACAGAGATAATTTCTAGTTTAGCATTAAAAGCTGAGGAAAATTTAATTAAAGCTAAAATAAAAAATGTAAAAGTTATATGTAAAGATGGAACTTTAGGATTAAAAGAATATTCCCCTTATAATAAAATTTTAATAAATGCAGCTTGTCCTGATTTTCCACAACCATTAATAGAACAATTGAATAATAATGGAATGATTCTAGGACCAATTGGAGGAGTTTTAGGACAAGAAATGATTAAGGGAATAAAAAAAGGAAGAAAATTAGAAAGATATAGTTTGGGTCTTTTCCAATTTGTCCCATTAAAAGGAGAATTTGGCTGGCATTAAATTAATTTTTTTACTTCTAATCTATACTTACCAGGCATTCTTGGTCTAGCCAAGCTTAATGCTTCTCTTGCGGTTTCTACCCCGTTTTGATCAACTTTTGCGCTGAATACAGTATTATTCTTTTTAGCCTGAGCTGCTAATCCAACTGGCTTGCCAAATGAATGTGCCATCCCTGTTTGTAATCTATCTGCGTGAGCTCCACCAAGCATCTTGTTCTCACGTAAAATATGATATGGATAAATTTTTAATTTTAAGAAATAACCCTTTGGTCCTAATTTAGTATACATCCTTCTATTAACTAACTGCCTTGCTGATTCTAAGGAATTATGTCTTATTTGATGATCAATATTACTTACTAAATTAATCTCATATTGAAAACTTTTTTTTGAATCACCCATTTCAAATCTAACTACCTTGTTTGTAGGAACAGCTTTAATATAATTTTTAGCTTTTACCCTAGAATAACGTGTATAAGGACGTACTAATTTGCTATAACAATGACCTTTTCTTAAACCTGCCATTTTAATTTATATTAACTTTTGTTCCAATGCTTTGACCAGGCATACCTGTTTCAAATTTTACTCTCAAAGC
>JBBSZT010000092.1:0-1455 GCA_038044585.1 Nanobdellota archaeon | reverse complement strand
TTTGTAGTATATACCTTATTTAGAAATTAAATGCCATCGAGAGGATTTTTTATCTTTCTAAGCTCGTCTGTTGTAACCTTGGTATACATCTCTGTCGTAGAAATTGAAGAATGTCCTAAAAGAGTTTGTATAAAACGTAAATTTACTCCTGAATTCATTAAGTTTGTTGCGAATGTTGATCTTAAAGCATGACAGTAAACTCTTTTATTTAAATTTGCTTTTCTTGCAGCCTGCTTGATTACTTTCTGTGCTAATTTTATTGTAACATGAGTATCTCGTATAGGGAATAAGTAAGGATTCTGGTCTTTTCTCTCGCTCAAATATTGTTTTATATTATCTAATAAGCTGCTTGATATAATACTTATCCTATCTTTTTTTCCCTTACCAGATCTTACGTAAAGTGTTTTCTCATCGAAATTTAAGTCACTTGATTTTAATGATACTGCTTCGCTTACCCTTAATCCACTTGAGAGCATTAAAGAAATTAATATTTTATGTTTGTTATTAGTTATTGAATTTAATAAATTTCTGACTTCATCATTGCTTAACACAGTTGGAATTTTCTTGTCTAATTTTGGAGTCTTTATTTTATCAAGAATATTTTTATTTAGTATATTAGTATAGAAAAATTTCAATGAACTTAACATTAAACTTATGCTTCTTGGCTTGTAATTTTTTTCAGTCATTAAATAACCCATATATTTTTTTATGTCATTCTCATCTACCTGCATGGGTTCTTTTTTTATAAAACCAATAAATTGTTTATTATGCAGCAAATAAGACTCAATTGTTTTTTGACTAAATCCTCTTATTTTTAGCTCTGTTTCTAGTTTATCAAGCATAATACTAAAAGAATAGAATAGTATAAAAGGATTTTGCTTGTATTATATTTTTATTTAAAAAGAAATAATTCTATCATTTTCTATTAATTTATCATATTCTTCATAGAGAAGATGTGACTGAATATCTGCCATATAAACAACTTTAGGACAATTATGGATTCCTTGTTTCTTCACGTAATAAGCAATGTAAACTTCTGGGATATATGAAAAAGATTTTTTTAATTCAGATATTTGCTGATGTTTTAACTGACCGTCGAAATGGAGTTCTAATCTTATTATTTTATCTTCAAAGGATTCAAGAAAATTGTTTACTAAAAATGGTGCAGCGTATGGAAGGTTATTATGCGTTTCTCTGAATCTTTTCCCTTTTAATATTACTGCCCTATAATCTCTTCCTGGAGCACTCAACCATTCTTTAATTTCGCCCGTATGTGATCTTTTATTAAATTTCTTTACTAAACTGTCTTCATAATATAAAGAAAATATAGCTGTTGCAACTTCACCCTCTCTTTTACCTGCATGGTTGCTGTCATCAAAACCAACATAAAGTGCCTTTTCTTCGAGAGGTTTCTGCATCTGATTATTCTTTTAATATTTAATTATATAAAGATTT
>JBBSZT010000091.1:0-1705 GCA_038044585.1 Nanobdellota archaeon | reverse complement strand
ATATGTATCACAATTTTAATTGGTTTAATACTAGGATTTTTAGGCATATTTAATCTAGTTAATAGTTTAATATCATATTTTATAATAATAATCTTAATATTAATAATAAAAAAATAGGAAAGGTTTATATATAAGTTTGTATAATTATGTATAAGAATGACTAATTTAGTATTAGATTCTGATGCTTTGATAAAATTAACAAAAAGTGGATTAATAAAAAATATTGCTAAAACATCTAAATTAAACATAAGCGAGGAAGTATTCAAAGAAGTGGTGGTAGAAGGAAAAGTCCGATTATATGAAGACGCATTTAAAATTGAAGAAATGGTTAAAAGGGGAATATTAAAAAAATTAAAAGTTAAAAAAATAAAGGACAATCTAGAATTAGGATCTGGTGAAACTTCAACTTTAAATCTTTATAAAGAAAAAAAATTTGATTTAATAGTCAGCGACGATAGAAAATTTTTAAATGTATTGGAACAAATGGGTGTTGAGTTTACAACACCGGTTGGTTTAATAGTTGCATTAGTAAAAAGCAAAGGGCTTGATAAAGAAAAAGCAATAAATGGAATAAAAAACATAAAAAATTTAATAAGAGAAGATGCTTATAATTCAGCCATAAACGAAATCGGAGGTTAAAATGGAAACTGTGTCATATCCTTTAAGAATACCTGGAGAATTAATGGAGTTAGCTAAACTTAAGTCTAAAGAACAATATATGGACCAAGCAACAGCTTTAAGGCAATTGCTTTATATGGGAGCTGAAAAATATGTATTAGAACTTTTGAGAGAGGGAAGAATATCAGCAGAAATAGCTGCAAGATTATTAAAAGTAAACATTCATGAAATATACAGAATTGCTGAAAAATACAACATAAAGTTGGGTGCAACATTAGAACAATATAAAAAGGGTTTAGAAAAAGCTAAAAACTTATTTAAATAAAAGATTTGGTATGAAATACTCTGTAGTGTTACCATGCAAAAATGAAGAAGCTACTATTTCTACATGTATTAATAAGATAAAGAAAGTATTACCAAAAGCAGAGATTATTGTTGTAGATAATAATTCAACAGACAATTCAGCTTTAATAGCTAAAAAGCTTCACGTAAAATTAATTCAGGAGAAAAAACAAGGTTATGGAGCTGCATTATTAAGAGGTTTTAAAGAAGCTTCCAATGAAAATATTATAATGTGCGATGCGGACAATACATATGATTTGCTTGAATTACCGAAATTAATTAAGTATAAAAATTATGATTTAGTAATTGGACGCAGAGAATATATAAAAAAGGGCTCAATGCCATTTCTTAATCGTTATATTGGAAATCCATTTTTAAGTTATTTACTAAGAAAATTTTTTAAATTAGATGTAAAGGATGCGCATTCTGGATTTAGATTAATCAAGAAAAAAGTTTTAGAAAAATTAAATCTAAAAACCATAGGTATGGAATTAGCTTCTGAAATGTTGATCAAAGCTGCAAAAAATAAATTAAAGATTAAAGAGGTTCCTGTAACATATTACCCTAGAATTGGTGAATCAAAACTGAATCCATTTCGGGATGGTTGGAAGCATTTGAGATTTATGTTATTATATAGTCCAAATTATCTATTTTTAATCCCGGGTTTATTTTTATCCGTTTTAGGATTTTTAATAATGTTAATATTGCTTAAAGGCCCAATCCAATTTTTTAATATTAGCTTAGA
>JBBSZT010000090.1:0-1555 GCA_038044585.1 Nanobdellota archaeon | reverse complement strand
TTAAAAGGAGATGTTGCACAGAGTAATTTTGATGGTGAAATTGGAAGAGGAGGTTATATAACTAGCGGGAATCATTTTTTAACACCAGTTTCTATTCATCCTGATTGGCTAAATCTTATTGGAGATAATAAGGGTTTATCACTTGGTCATAATCCAAATGATATGGATGTTAGAATGTGCCATCATGTGCACGGAACAATTCCAGATTTAGAAGATAAGGTGCAATATAGGGGGTTTAGAAAAAAATCGATAAATGGAACACATGTTGCTACAGAATTTTGTGGTGGTTGCCTTATTGGAAAAGTTGGCATAAATATAGTTCCAGAAACTAGGATGAAGTATACAAAGAAGCAAAAGAAAACTAAAAAATTGCGTGACCAGCATAAAATGGATTTTTCAGAGTAAATCTCTATCAGAAAAACTTGGAATAAATAAATCTTGCAAATCACCTATATTTTTAATTCTTGACTCCTTAAACGGGTAAAATTTAGATTCTTCATAAGTTATTTCATCACCATTTTTCTTTTTTTTATTATCTGAACCAGGTTTTACATAACAATATTCTTTCACAGAACATCTATTCCAACATTCCAACCAATCAAGTTTTGTGCAAACATGACTTCCTAAAGCCCATAAAGCACTATCTAAATCTATTACATTATAATTATATTTTTGCGAAAAATAACTTAAAAAATTTTGAAGTTTATCTGTACATTTATCTCTTCTTATTCCTTCTTCAGTATCTTTAAACTTAGGAACTAATATACCAAAAGCAAATGCTAACGTAACATCATGAAAATCAATTTTTGGTAGTAAAGAATTATCATTATCAAAATGCATGAGGTTGTGTTTTATACAAAATGTTAAAAATAAAGAACTCAGATGACTTCCATAACCATCAACTTCCTTTATAATTTTTTCACGAGCTTGTTTAACATCTTTAACTCCATCAAAAATATTCAAAGGATTTCCTTTATAAATTTCTATAATTCTTTTAGAACTTGAAATCATATACCTAGCTAACCTAACTGGTGTTGGATTGCCTATTTCCATTCCCAATATATATTCCAAAGTTCCGTCTTCAACTAATTCAAATTCTGTTTTAGGATATTTCTGTTTTGCAATAAAATAAGGATTAAAATATTTCATGTCTTTTTCATGAAGTCTTCTGAATTTTTGATAATTTACAGAACTTTTAACCCTGGCATCACCAAGAACAGAATAAAAATAAAATAATGCGTGCTCCTTTGAACCAATTTTTAAATTACCTGGCAAAATATCATCTGGAAATAAATTTTTCTCATTAAATATTCCTTTCTTTGCATAATAAGATTCCATTAAAACTTTAAAAACTAATTTAGCTCTATCTTCATTTATATAAAATAAGTGATTTTCAAATTCATTCATCTTTAACCCCAAAATGTTTATAAAAGGAAAATTTATATAGGTTATGATAAGGTTTTAAGATATGTTCAAGAACTTTTCAACATCAAAAACTGAAATCATTGATATTACAAAAGCCTGGATAGTAATTTCAGCTGCCTTTGCTATTGTT
>JBBSZT010000089.1:0-1098 GCA_038044585.1 Nanobdellota archaeon | reverse complement strand
TAGTTATCCTTGGAATTATAGTTTCTCCTATTTTAATATTTATTAAAAAAATAAAAAATAAAAAAAGATTAAAATTAGAGTCACAATTTACTAAACCAGAACACAAACAAATTTATGATTATATTATAAAAGCAAGATCCACAAAAATTCCAGATGAAGACATTAGGAATAACTTAATTAATGCAGGATGGGATAAGGAGGATGTGGATACCTTAATAAATCTAAAAACATAATTATGAAAAGCTTTAAATATTAATATACTTTTATCCTACTAATCACTATGAAGAAATCACAAACCCAAGCAGGAAGTATAGCAGTTTTAGTAATATTAATTGCTTTGTTTATGGCTCTTTATCTTCTATTATTACCTGCAAAAGATAGGGCGGTATTACTTGGTGGATCAAACCTAACTTCAGATAATGTTAATTCTACTTCAAAACAAACCAGCGAAGATATATTATTATCCCAAAACCCAGGATTATTAAAACAATTTAATAAAGATACTGCAGATCATAAGATAGATGCTGTAAGCCTCTTTTTAAGAGATGAGCCACAAATAACTGATTTAGCCACAAGCACATCTATAACCAAGAGTTTGTTTAAAGAAGGATCGCAGGAACTAAAATTTAATACAAATGATTTAAGTAATTTACAAAAAGTAACTTTATTTTTCTTAGTTAATGAAGGCAATGGCAATTTAATAATAACATTAAATGGCATTCAGATGTTTAATGATGAAGTTAATGGTTTGCAGAATATTATTTTACCTAAAGATTTATTGCAAGAAAATAATAAATTAGTATTTAAGGTTTCAAGTCCAGGTATAAATATATTTGGCAGTAACAAATATGCGTTAACAAGCCTAAAAGTCAGACAGGAATTCCAGTTAACAAATACAAAAGAAGAGAGAACTTTAATTTTAAGCTCCAATGAATTAGATGAAAATGCAAAATTAAGTTTCTTTTTATTCTGTAATAAAGCTACTACAACAAGATTAAGATTATTTTTGAATAACGAGGAAATTAATAATGAGTTATTAACATGCGCAAGTTCAGTTAAGAACATCGAATTAGATAAAGAATTAATGAAAGAAGGAAG
>JBBSZT010000088.1:0-8065 GCA_038044585.1 Nanobdellota archaeon | reverse complement strand
ATCTAAAGCTGCTCTTGTGCCTTTATAATCTGTTAATACTTTCCTAACAGCTTCTCTTCCAGGTTCATCGTACTGTAATTTAAATACCTCTGGAACTTTTGGTAATTTAATTAAAGGATCTCCCTTTGTTGATTTCATTTTATATTGCTCCTTCATTTAGAATATATGATTTTTCAGCCTCTAATCTTTTAAAATGCTCTTTAGTGTAATTTACGAGTAAATTTTTTAATTCATTTATATCTGTTCTTTCAATAAACCTAAATTTAGATGAAACTTGATCACAAGCTATTGCATAAAATCTTCCATCAGGTAAAATTCCAATTTTTATTAAATCATAATCGAAAATTGGATTATAATCTAACTTTAAGTCTTTAGGAAGTAAACTAGTTGCCATCTCTACTATTTTATCTAAATGATCTTTTGAATCTAAAAATCCCATCTGGTCTTTTTCTAGATAAACTTCTCTTTTATGAATTCCTGCATTAGATTCTATTGCTCCAATTAACTTTTCTACGTTTAATTTCATTTTAACTCCAACTAAAGGAATCAAGAAGGATTTATAAAGCTTTCGTTTATACGCACTTTAAAGTAGTTACATTTATAATGGCAAATTTTATATAATTGAAAGCATTAATTAATCTATGAAAAAAGGTGAGTTATCTACTTTATTTATACTAAGAATTATAGGTGCAATTATAGCTTCACTAGGGTTTTTCCTTATAGCATATCAAAGAACAATAACTGGAACAGCATTAGTGGGTATAGGTTCTGTGTTAATAGCTGCGGGTGAAAAATAAAATGGTAAGCGTTGGATTAGAATTAATTGGAATAATTTTAGTGGTTATTTCTATAATTTACTCATTTATAAAGAAAAAGGAATTAATGGGATTAGCATTAATCATAGTCTTATTGATGTTATTATATTTGCTCGGGTATTTAAATTAAAAGAAATTTATCCACTAATTTCTCAGCTTTTTTGCGTTTTTCCTGATGTTGCTTTAAGAATTTGTTTAATTTGTCTATTAAAATTTGTTTTAATTCAGACGTCAATAATTTTCCGCTTTTGTAATCATGATAAATTTTCTCAAGCTTTTTATCATCCTCTTCAAAAAACATTCTAAGCCATTGATAACTTATATCTGTGTCGGGGTTTCCACCTTTTTTTCTGTGTTCTTCTATTGTATTTTGACCACCTGAAAAAGCATATTTCTTTATTTTATTTGATGTATCATCTAAATTATCTGTTAAAGCAATGTATGACGTTGCATCACTGCTTGACATTTTTCCGCCTTTTAATCCTGGTAAAAATAAATTATAAGTTGAACTCAATTGAATAAATTTGTAATCTTTTATTCTTTGTATTATATCTCTAGCTAATTTTATATGTGGGTCCTGATCAGAACCGACTGGAACAACTACTTGTGAAGGTCCTTCAAATTCAGGTAATTGCGAATGTATCATATCAGAAACTTGCAATAAAGCAGAAGAAAGTTTTCCAGGTGTTATATCTCCGTAAATAGCTTTAATTTCATTAAAAGTTATATATCTGCTCACCCTATTAGCTAAACCATAATAAGCATTTGATTTTTCACTGTCTTTAGAACGCTGACTTTGGAAATAAAAATCGCAATTCTTTGGATTTAATCCCAATGCAATATAATTAATCAAATATTCTTCAATCGCAGTCTTTCTTAGTTCACTTAAATTTGGATTTCTTGTATTATACGCTTCTAAATCCGCAACAGCAATATAAATCTTAGCTCCTAGAGATTGATAAAACAATATTTGTTTTAAAACTAAAGCATGACCAAAATGAAATTTACCAGAAGGCATTAATCCAGTCATCATTACAAACTTTTTTTTGTTTTTAACAGCCTCAATTACTTTATCAAAATCACGATGTCCATAAATTATTCCTCTTCTAAAAAGAAAATTTTCCTGAAATTGTCTTGGCAAAGAAGATATAGGAGATAAACCAAATTCTTTTATTAATCTTTCATAATCAATATTTCCTTTGACTTCCCAAGGTGTTACACTAAACTCTTTTTTTTGCATATTTATCTAGAACTTAGTTAATATTTAAAGTTTATTGATTTGTAAGCCATTTTTTGCTGAATTCACGGAATAAATAAACAACAATTAATAACCCTGCGATATAAGCAACCAAAATATAAATTTGTTGTAATGCAGCACTTAAATCCTGGTTAAATAATAGTATCTTTCTCAAAGCACTTTCTCCAACAATATATGGATTAAATTGTACAATCTGTCTTATTGAACTCGGTAATGTTTCAATTGGTAAAATTGTGTTTGAGAAGAATAATAATATAGCACCAAGTGAAACAGAAGCAATATTAGCTGTTTCTCCACTCTTAAACATATAACCAATTAACATTCCCAATAAAATGAATACACTTCCTAATAATGCTAATATAACAAATGAATTTAATAATGTAATATCTGAAATATTTGAACTTGTTACGCCAAACATTACTATAAATATTATAACTAACTGTAATAATACAATAAATACACTAGAAACATAATTACCCAAAATAAAGATGATATCCGGTGTTGGTGTGATAAAGTTTCTGAAATAAGCTTTACTTTCTCTTTCCTGAACAATTGTAGTTGAAGCTAATAATAATCCTGCAAATAATAAAACTAAAACAAGTAATGTAGGGAAAGTATAATTTAAGTTAGTAGATTCAGCTGCTATTGGTTTAATCTCAGTTGTTACAGGACTTACAATACGCGCAACATCCCTGATTTCAATTGAATTAATATCATTATTTATTTCTTTGATTGTTTTTTCAACATCTTTACTCGATTGAATATTTTCACTTAATTTTGTTTTTATTCCGCCTAATGAACTTGAACTTGAATCACGGAATGATCTTACTGAACCCACAAGAATATCGTAATCAGATTCTACAGCATCAATTAAATCCTCTAAATCTGCATACTTGCTGCTTGAGTTATCCTTTTGTTTCAATTGTTTTAATTCATCATGAACTTGCGTAAAATTGCTTGTTACATTAAGATTTATCTCGTCTAAATCATTAACAATATCATTCAATGAGCTCTTTGATTCTGATAAACTTGCAGATAAGGAAACTATAGAAGAACTTTTATCAGTTAATTTTGCATTCGCATTATTTAAACTACTTAATAATCTGCTAGTCAAAGCAGTGCTTAATTCAGCTGATTTGGTAGCAATCTTGCTCGAAATCCTATCTAAAATGATATAAACGAAATTAATCCTGGATTTATCAACGTAGAAAACAATTTTATCATTGGTTTTTAAACTTAAATCTGGTGGAAAAATAGTACAAACATGTAAATCACCTGTCTTAATCATATTGATACATCTTTCTTCATTATCAATTTTCATAACTTTAAATTGCTCATCTTGCAATTTTACAACGATTGAATCAGAAATCTCACTATAGCTTGATGAGTATGTTCCTACTTTAATATCAAATAATGAACTTGTATTAAAAGCTAAACCAATTAATAACATTAATGCCAATGGTCCAAGCAAAACAATCAATGCTGAACTCCTGCTTCTTATTAATAATTTAAGATTCTTTTTTATTATCTCCAGTAACTTTGACATTTTTTACTTCCTCTTTTTTTGTTAATTCCTCGAATAATTCAGTCAAACTTGGCTTACCCATGCTTATTGAAATAACTTTTGATTTATTTTTTTTAGTTAAGCTTAATATTTCTTTTAATGCTTTTTCATTTTTTTGTGTTGTGTAAATATAAATTTTGTTTCCTCTTATTGAATATTTTTTAACATCTTTTTTATGTTTTAATCTTTTTATAATATGGGTATAATCCCTATCTTCTAATTCCAAGCTTACTTCAGAATATTTGGCATATTTATTTTTTAATTCATTTATATTTCCTGAATCAATAACTTTCTTCTGGTCTAAAATAGCAACTTCTTTGCATACATACTCAACTTCATCTAATAAATGCGAAGTTATTATAATCGTAATATCTTTTTCACGATTAATTTTTTTTAATAAATCTAAAACTTCATTTCTTAATGCAGGATCTAAATCTTCTGTAGGTTCATCAAGGATTAAAACCTTGGGATCATGAACTAAAGCGCATGCAATATCCAATCTTTTTTGCATACCAGAACTTAATTTCCATGCTATCAAATCATGCGAATCTTCTAAATCAACTAACCTTAATAATTCTACAATTTTTTCTTTTAAAATATTAGAATTAATATTATACATCTTTCCAAAATACCATAAATTTTCCTCTACTGTTAACTTAGGATAAAAACTTCCTTCTTGTGCCGCAAAACCAAATTGCTGTTGTACACTTTGCAAATCTTTGTTAATATCTCTAGACTGAAATAAGACTTGGCCTTTATCAGGCTTCAAAAATCCAACTAGAATGCATAATAAAGTTGTTTTTCCAGATCCAGATTTTCCAATTACACCAAATATATCCTTGTAAGGAATTCCCAAACTAAGATTATCAAGAATTACTTTTTTACCAAATGTTTTTGTAATGTTTTCAAATTGGATAAACGGTTGTTCAGCCATTGCATAAAATTAACTCTAAAGTATATTTAAAGTTAATCTAGTTACTCTGAAGTAGATATTGAAAATAAGGTTAGTTTTTTAAATCTCGATTAACTTGTTTTATTAATGAAGCATACTTTAATCATAACATTAACATTAGCTTTATTATTTTTAGCAAGTCATTTTATGGGTTTAATTATTATTAATCAATATCTACCAAAAACTTTGCCTGGTGGAGAAGTAGTTGAAAAACAATTACCATTAAACATAGAACGTCCTCAAATAAGAGAGGAAACCTCATTTATCCCAATATTTTTTATTATAATAATTTCAACAATAATTGCATTAATTTTTATTAAATTCCAATTGTTTAAGTTATGGAAGTTTTGGTTTTTCCTATCAATTGCAATAACATTAACAATAGCGTTTTCAGCATTTATCAAAGAGATTTATGCTATTATTCTTGCAGTTATATTAGCTTTATTCAAATTATTAAAACAAAATACAATTATTAATAATTTAACAGAGATTTTTATTTATGGTGGATTAGCTGCAATTTTTGTTCCATTGTTTAATATTCTTTCAATTGTAATATTATTAATATTAATTTCAATTTATGATTTCTATTCTGTCTTCAAAAGCAAACATATGATTAAATTAGCTAAATTCCAGACTAAAGCTAAAGTTTTTACTGGATTAAATATTCCATATAAATCTAATGCTCATAAAAAAATATTTACAACAGCTATTTTAGGCGGAGGAGACATTGGATTTACATTATTTTTTTCAGGTGTAATATTAAGAGAATTTAATTTTATTAGTGCATTAGTAACTTCATTCGTAACAATGTTATTCTTATTAATTTTATTATTCAAGGGAAAAAAAGGAAAATTTTATCCTGCAATGCCTGTTTTAACTGCAGGATGTTTTGTCGGTTATTTAATAGTTAGATTTATTTTATTCTAATCGCTTCTAAATTCTTTGGTGCATTTGTTTCTACCCTAAACATTTTATGCAATGTAGATGCTAAATCCAAGCAACTGGAATTATCACCATGCATTAAAATTATTTTTTTGGGTTTTGGTGTTAAATGTTTTATAAAACTGATTGATCTTTCTCTAGTATTATGTCCTGTAAATCCACGAATGGCTGCAACTTCCATCTTCATTGAAATTTGTTTTCCATCAATATTAAATTCACGTTCACCATCACTTATTTTTCTTCCCAGGCTAGCAGATCCTAAATAACTTGAAAATATTAAACTATTTTTTGGATTATCTGCTAATTCTTTAAAGTATTCTACAGAAGCTCCGCCAACCATCATTCCAGAAGTTGCCAGTATAATACATGGTCCAGATTCTAAAACTTGATTCATTTCTTGTCTTGATCCAACTCTTTTGAAAACTTCGTTTAAGAATGGATTCTGGTCTTTATGAAAAACCATTTTTTTTATATTTATGTTAAAGAAATCAGGATAAGCTGTATGAATTGCAGTAATATCCCAAACAATACCTTGAATATAAACGGGAATTTTTTCTAACATTCCATTTCTCATCATTTTATCAATAATAACTATAATTTCCTGAGCTCTTCCTGTTCCAAGTACAGGCATTAAAACTTTTCCACCGCGTTCAATTGTTGTTTTAATTGTTTTAACTAATAATTCTTCAGCTTCTTTTCTAGTTGGATAAACATACTCAGAACTTCCATAAGTTGCTTCCATTATTAATGTTTCAAGTCTTGGAAATCTTGTCATTGCAGCATTAAGTAAATTGCTTGTTTCATAATTCATATCGCCTGTGTAAAGCAAATTATGTAATCCATTTCCAATATTCAAATGAACCATTGCACTTCCTAAAGTATGGCCTGCATCATAAAATGTTATTCTTATATCTGGAGTAATATCTGTAACTTCATCATATTCAAGAGTTATACTATGCTTAACCATTTCTTTAATGTTGGTGCTTGAAAAAATAACTTTTTTGTTCTCTTTCTGGTTTACACTTATGTAATCCAAAGCCATTAATGCAGCAACATCTAATCCAGGCTCTGTAAAATATACTGGTCCTTCATAACCCATTTTATATAAATAAGGTATAAAAGAAGCATGATCTGTGTGGGGATGTGTTACAACTATAGCATCTAATTTTGTAATATCAAATTCAGGAGCATCTAACATTGGATAAGCATCCTCAGGATTTTGTGCAGCAACATCTATTCCACAATCCAATAATACCCTAGATTCAGGAGTTTGTAATAATAAGCAACTTCTTCCAACTTGTCTTCCTCCTCCAAGTACTGTAACTCTAATCCAAATATCTTTCTTTTCATTTGTCCAGCCACCGTAAATTCTTTCTCCTACTTTATTTAAGAATTTCTTTCTATAATCATTGTTTTCATATAAAACACTGCGGATTTTTTCAGTTATTTGTGATTTAATTGGTGGAGTTCTCCTTACAACAGGAATCCATAATATTTTTTTCTTTATTTCCTTTAGAATTTCACCAGATTTACCGATTGCTAATCCTGGTTTGCTTGCTTCTAATATTACTTTACTTCTTGGCACATCAAAAATAACATTTGCTAAACCAGCCTCTTCAGGAACTAGCTTTTTAATTTCTATTTCTGCTTTTTCCTGTTCCATAAGCAAGCTTTCATCTGGTCTTAATTCAACTCTTTTCTTTACAGCATCAACTATATTCTTAATTACTTCTGAATTGTTTAAAAAAAATTCCTTATTCTTTGTATAAAGGATGATATTAGCTCCTTCAAATCCAGATTCTGAGATATCAGCATTTTCTGGTACATGCTTTAATACTTCTTTTAAAATTTCATTCATTTTTAATAATAGAAAAAATAATTAGTTAAACTGTAAATTTAATTTCCTTTTCGAGTACTTTTCTTGCTCCATCTTTTGTTATTGTTACAACATCATAACCACTACCGCTTGCAGTATCTCTTTGTAATGCTGAATTCAATGCCTTTAAAATTAGTTTTATTCCCTCATCAACTGTAGCATCTTTATTATAACCAGATTCTAAAACACCCATTGCAAATTCAGAACCAGATCCTTCTGAAAAAAATTCATCTTGTTCAGTTGTTGAACCATCAACACCAATATCATACAAATGATAACCTTTTTCATCTCTTCCGCCTAATATAAATCCGACTATTCCTGGAATTGCACTAAACTTTCTGATATTGCCATAAACTAAGCTTGCTAATAAATTAGCAATTTCCTTTGTAGTTGGTTTTTTACCTCTTCTGATTGTATCAAGGCGCAATTGAGCTGTTATTATTCTTGTAAGCAATTGAGCATCTGAAACCAATCCAGCCATTGTCAAGGCAGTATCTTCATTTATTATTGTTATTTTCTGGAATTTCTTTCCAGCAATCATATTACCCATTGTTACTCTTCTATCTGAAGCCATTACTATACCATCTTTACAAACTATTCCAATAGTTGTTGTTCCAGTTTTATTCAATAATTCTTTTTCCATTCTAAATCACAAGAA
>JBBSZT010000087.1:0-5494 GCA_038044585.1 Nanobdellota archaeon | reverse complement strand
CTTTAAAATTATGGTAATAGTAAATATATTTTTTTCCTTTTATTTTTACTTGTTTTTTGTACATTTTACTTGTTCAACCTCCTTAATTTTCTCCTTTTGTAATAATTATATACACCATATTCCAAGATTAATAATACTAAAGATTCTACTACGGCCACTAATCACTAAATTTACATTTTTATTATCAAAATCTGGGTATTGGAAATTTGTTGAAGAGTGATCTTTCACTTTTTTTGGTATCACAACATTCTTATTCATTAACTATCTTTATGGTTTCTCTCTGCATTTTTATAATTAATTCTTTCATCTTTTTTAACTGCTGCAAGTCGATACTCGTCTCAACACCATAGGTTGATAGTTCCCTGCTTTCCCTTACTGTGGGATTTGTGATATTTTTTTCAACATCAAGAGTGTCGAACTGTGCAACCAAGTCTTTATTTAAATCAAGTTTCTTATCATTTATAAGAGCAAGCACGACTGTAATTGTGCAACTTTGGTTTCTGGATTCATATCCGTATTTGGCAAGTATTGCTAAAAAACAATGGTAAATAGAGTAAAAACCTAAATTCAAAGCCCAATCATATATCTTCAACTCCTCAAGAGTTTGAAGTATTCCATAATTATACTCTGATTTCTTGACATGCTTCTGGGCTAACTCCAAATCTGGCTTTGTTTTTAAGAGTCTCTTTGAATCTTTCAGACACCATTTAAGATGATCGTCTATTTGAGACATTTTAGTATTACCTCGACATATTTTTTGGGATTATGGAATATTAGATTATCTGACAGGATGTTATAAAAAACCTTATCTTCTTTGTTCAATAATATATCTTTTTCAGTTATTTCTACATACCTTATTGGTTGTCCTATTAACTCCGACTTTCTTATTTTCTCTTTTATTTTTTTAACATATTTAAATTTATTCAAATCATAAATAAGCAAAACATCTATGTCCTGAAAATCCTTATTTTTAATTGAAGAACCAAAGACTAATCCCATCTTTATATAAGGCTTAAACTCGCTTAATCTGTGCAAAAGAACAACAAGCCACTTAGGAAATTCTTTCTCTTCAAGGCTTAGTATGTATTCCATAAATTTAACGGTCAGTTCATTTTTATAATCATATTTAAAATAAGCTGCATTGCCAATATCTTCTTTTACTAATAGTTTTTTGTCTACGAGAAGATTGCATAATTTATTTGAATGTGAATGGTTTATGCTTAATATTCTAGCTAATTGCCTTGCGTTATGCCTATCTTTATAGTGCTTGAACAGATATTTAGCTATATAAATTTCAATCTTTGTAAATTGTATGTTATTAGCGGTCATATGTATGTTTAAAACATATATTATATATAAATTTTTCTATTTCTTAATTTGTTTTAATTTCCTCTTTTTGTAATAATTGTACATTGAATAAGTTAACATGAAAAATAATATTTCTGAGCCAAATATTAAAATTTTTTTTAAAATCGGAAGTTTTATAAATATTAACGTATTTACGTTTATAAACATAATTAGGTTGGAGGTTAAAAATGGCTACAATAACTTTATCAATATCAGATAAGATAAAGGAAAAAATGGATAAATTCCCGGAGGTTAAGTGGTCAGAGGTATTAAGAAAAATTATAATATCTAAAGTTAAACAATTTAAAAAATTGGAGTAATTGGAGGTTAAATAAATGACATCTTTGACATTTGCGGTACCAGATGAAGTTAAATCAGAAATGAAGAAGTTATCTTGGATAAATTGGTCTGAATTAGCTAATAAAGAACTTGTTGAAGAACTTAAACGACAGGAAATGTTAAAAAGGTTCATTGAAATAGTGTCTAGATCTAAATTTACAGAAAAAGATGCAGATGAATTATCAAAGAAAGTTAAGAATTCTATGTATAGGGAATTAAAAAAAGAAGGATTGGTGTAATTGGATTTAGTTCTTGATTCTAACATTTTATTTAGAACATTAATTTCTCGAGGAGCAATAATAGAAATAATATTTAATAAAAATCTTAAATTATTTGCACCAGAAAGATTAAAAAAAGAATTTTTAAGCCATAGAAAAGAAGTATTACAGAAATCTAAACTTTCTGAGCAAGAATTTAATGAATTAGTATCTTTATTATTTAGTGTTGTTAAATTTGTCCCAACTAATGAATATAAAGAATATGTTCCAAAAGCTAAAGGATTATTAAAAGCACATCTTAAAGACGTAGAATTTCTTGCATTGGCCTTAAAACTAGATTGTTTAATATGGACGTATGAAGAATTATTTTTTGATATTGGGTTTGGAATATCAACCAAGCAAATATCATCTAAAATCAATTTTTCCGAGTCATAATCTTTTTTGTACATTTTACTTGTTCAACCTCCTTAATTTTCTTCTTTTGTAATAATTATACATTGAATAAGTTAACATGAAGAATACTAATGATTCTATTCCCAAGATTAATAAATCAGTTAACTGAGCTGGTTTTGCTTGAGGAGCTTTTCCAATTAATGATAATAAATTTTTACAGCTTTGTATTGCTGCATCTGTTAATGATATTGCTTTCGCATAATCTTTATTATCTAATGCAGTCTGAGCTTGATTTATTAGTTCCTTTAATTCCAAACATTCTGGATTTCCATTGAAGAAATTATCTGCAAATGCTATCTGGTCTTCTGCTTTAGCTGCATCTCCTCCGCCTTTTAACAAGTTTAGCAAGAATTTAACTTGGTCTTGTACACTTGGAGAAGTAACCTTTGCTGTTACAACTACTTCTGCCCTATCTCCTGTGAAGTTTGTGCTTATTATTTTTAAATTTCTTGTTGTTTGTTCTCCAACAACTAATGCGCTTATGAAATTATCCTCTAATTCTAAACCAATCCCTTTTTGTTCTGTTATTGCGCTTAATGTAATTCCGAATAATGATGTTTTTCCAGTATTTTTTATTATAATTGGTGTAATTATTGTATCTTTTTCATAAATACTCAAGTTTCCTGGCTGTATTATATCTAACGCCACTATCCTGCTTAATCCTCCGCTGCTTCCTCCGCCAGCTCCACTTCCGCCAGTTGTAGTCGTAGTTGTAGAAGGTGCTGTATCCTCGCTTAACATGAATGCAGAGAAATTATTGAAATTTGCCGTAATTAAGTTTTGATCTGTTTGCAAACTTGTATTTAATCTTACCCAACTACAGCTTGTTTCTGATTCACATTTATATATCTTTAAGTTTTCTTCTAGTGTAATGCTCCCCAATACATTAGTATAATTATAGGTCATATTTACATTATTGAAGGTTAAATTGCTGCAGTCTAATGTATATTGATCTACTGATCTTGAATTAGTTGGAACTGCAACTGTTTCTGCAATATCTTCAAATGCGCATAAATTGCCAATATTATTATTAATTGTAGTATTAATTAAAGAGGTATCCATTTTATTTGTGCTTACCTTTAAATCATAATTGCCAGGAACTATGCTTGCACTTAAAGAATTTCCTACTCTATTTAAAGTTCTTTTTGAGTAAATATCATTTAGTGTAATATTATTTAATCCGGATCCTGATGTAGTTAATGATAAAGATGAAGTTGTGTTTACATAGAAACTATTGTTTTTGTAAGCCGTATAACCCGAATCTGGATTGTTAATATCTGTTATAGTAACTTCCATTATATGTTCTCCTAATTCTCCTGGTGTAAATGTATAATTATGCTCATAATTATAACTATTGTTCAAGAAATTATTTTCATTATTTATTGCGTTAGTTAATGTTGAAATAGTTCCATTAGGTTGTAGAACTTGAACTATAATTGTATTTAGTAAAACACTTAAATCACTTCTTACTGTTATGTTTGCTGTAATATTTGGATAAGTATAAGTATTCTCGCTATAAATATTTGTTATTATTGGTCTTGTAATTGTTGGAGTTTCTGGAACTGTAATTCTGAATCTTGAAGTAGCATTAACATGTCTTGTACCATTCCAGCCAGTTGCTGTAGCTGTTAAATAATCTGATACTGTATTTGGTGTAGTAAAGTTCTTTGTGTAATTTGTTATGGGATCTGAATTATTTGCCATTACTAATGGACCGCTGCTCGAACTACTATATGTAAATGTAATATTAACGTTTTGAACCCAATTTGGATTAGCTATTTCCTCTACTTTATAATTATAAGTATTTAAAACTCTTACAATTGAATTATAACTTGGACTTGTAATATTAATTACAGCGTAAACCACATCTACCTCAAATAAACTGCTAAAGTTGCTGTAATTAATTCCATCATAGCTTCTGACCCGCCAATAATGTCTTCCTACATTCGGCATTTCCGAAACGTCTAATGTAAAGTTGCTTTGTGATATATTTATCTCTTTTACAGTTGTTGTCGAATTAAAGGTAGTTGAATTGCTTAATTGGAATTCATATTGTACTGTTTCATTTTCATAATCTGTTGCATTGCTCCAGTCAAATGCAGTTGCATTATCAAATAATTGCCATGTGTCATTTATTGGGTTTCCAAGCACAGGAATGCCAGGAAGAACATTATCTAAAGTTATTGTTCTTGTTTCAGTTGTATTCTGGTTATTTGCCAAATCAATTAATGTTACATTATATCTGTAAAGAATATTGTTGCTGTTTGATAGATTAGTAAAGTTTATTGCTCTTATTATATTGCTTGAATTTGAAACTGTTTCATTTACTAATGAAGTTGTGTTAAATAGCCTGAATGTTAAGTTGGCGAAATTAGTTTCTGTGTATGTAATATTAACATAAACCCAGTTTTGTTGTATTTGTGAATTATTTGCCTGAGTTCCTGTGCCGAATGAAATTAATGGAATAGTCGCGTCTGTATTAAATGTAAAGTTTTGAGTTGAAGCATTAAACTTGTTTGATTTATCATAAATTAAAACCCTCCAATAATATCTGGTTAAATCTGTTAATGAAGTTGTTAAATTTATGGTTGAATTAGTTACATTGTTATATAATGTAAATGTGTTATTTATTGAATTAAAATTAATATCTGTGGTAATTTGTAATGTATAATTATCAAAGTTATTCTCTGTAGCATCACTCCAGTCAAATAAAGGAGTTGTATTATTTAGATAACTGTTGTTTGTAGGAAGGGTTAATGTTATTGAGCTTGGATTAGTATTGTCTAAAGTTATTGTTCTTGTTTCAGTTATGTTGGAATTGCCCAACTGATCAATTATTGTAACATTATAAGTATATCTTTCATTTGGATTTATTAAGTATGATGTGAAGTTACTTACATTAATTTGGTAAGTTGTTTGATGATATAAAGTTATATTTACAGGAGATGTTGTATTAAATAATCTAAATGTAATATTAGCTACATTATTCTCATCGTAAGTCCAATTAACAAAGATAAAGTTTTGTTGTGCAAAACTATTATTCGCTAACGTTTGGCTAGAGTAAGAAATTAAGGGTATTCTGGTATCAATTACAATTGTTCTTGTTTCAGTTGAATTAGCATTATTTGCCAAATCCC
>JBBSZT010000086.1:0-1871 GCA_038044585.1 Nanobdellota archaeon | reverse complement strand
AGATTTAGGACAGAGCCGTTTTATAGAAAATAAAAAGATTTATATAAATTTGCTGTAAAAGGATGAATATGAAACTTAAGCAGGGAGATTTTATTGAAATAGATTATATTGGAAGAATTAAAGAAGATAATAAAATATTTGATTTAACAAATGAAGAAATCGCAAAAAAAGAAAATTTATTCCACGAAGGCCATAAATACAGATCAGTAATAATTTGCTTGGGTTTTAATGATATTATTCGAGGTTTAGATGGAGCATTAATCGGAAAGGATATTGGAAATTATAAGGTTGAAATTAAAGCAGAAGATGCATTCGGTAAAAAAACATATGACTTAATCAAGTTAGTACCAAATTCTATTTTTAGCCGTGAGAATATAAGGCCATTTCCAGGACTGCAGATCAATATTGAAGGTTTAATTGGAACAGTAAGAAGTGTTTCAGGAGGAAGAAGTTTAGTTGATTTTAATCATCCCCTGTCTGGAAAGGATTTAATTTACGAAGTTGAAATAAAACGAATGATTAATGATGTTAATGAAAAATTAAGTTCATTATTGGAATTAAAACTTAATAAAGATATTAAATTCACAATAAGTAATAACGAAGCAGTAATAAAATTAGATATAAAAAAAGATTTAAAGGATTTATTGGCAAAAGAGATAAAAGAAAAAATTCAAGAAATAAAAGAAGTTGAATTTGAAAAGCAATCATCCGAGAACAAATAAATTTAAATATTAGCAGGTTCTTATAATAAAAAGAAAATGAACTACACAACACCGAATTCACAACCAAGAATAAATTTGTCTATGAAGAATGTTGTACAAAAGACTTCTAATATTGATGAGGAACTTGAACAGTTATTATCAAATCAGAAAGCTAAAATTAAAGTTATAGGTTGTGGTGGTGCAGGTAATAATACTATTAATAGGATGAGTGAAATAGGGATTACAGGCACAGAAACCATTGGAATTAACACAGATGCTCAAGATTTACTTTACACAAATGCTACTACTAAAATTCTTATCGGTAAAGAAGTTACAGGTGGTTTAGGTGCAGGAAGTATTCCCCAGATTGGAGAAGAAGCTGCCAAGGAATCTGAACAAGATATTAAGCATGCCTTAACTGGCGCGGATATGGTTTTTATTACAGGTGGATTAGGCGGAGGAACGGGCACAGGAAGTATGCCTATTGTAGCAGATGTTGCTAAAAAATTAGGAGCATTAACTGTCGGAGTTGTAACCTTGCCATTTAGCATGGAAGGGCAAAGAAGATATGAAAATGCTTTACTTGGATTAGAAAAATTAGAAAATATTGTTGATACATTAATTGTTATTCCAAATGATAAATTATTAGAATTAGCTCCTGACTTGCCATTACATACTGCTTTTAAGATAGCTGATGAAATTTTAACAAATGCTGTTAAAGGCATTGCAGAATTAGTAACAAAAGCTGGTTTAGTTAATCTAGATTTCGCAGATATTAAGACTGTCATGGGAAAAGGGGGAGTTGCCATGATTGGTGTTGGAGAAAGCGATACAGAAAACAGAGCAGTAGAAGCTGTTGAGAAAGCTTTAAACAACCCATTATTGGATGTTGATATTACGGGTGCAAATGGAGCTTTAATTAATGTAATGGGTGGTCCTGATATGACATTAGATGAAGCTCGTAGAGTAGTAGAAACTGTTTCTGAAAAATTAGATGAAGATGCTCGTATTATCTGGGGAGCGCAAATCTCAGAAGATATGGATAAAACAATAAGGGCAATGTTAATTATTACTGGCGTTTCTAGTCCTCAAATTCTTGGCCCAAAACGTGATGCAAATAAAAAGAAGAAAGAATTCCAGAATGAATTAGGTATAGAATTTATAAGTTAA
>JBBSZT010000085.1:0-2184 GCA_038044585.1 Nanobdellota archaeon | reverse complement strand
TTCTTAATATTTGTGGTATATAATATGGTGGTAATTAATCGAAATCTTTATAAATAAGTGGTAATTAACTATTATATGGTTTATCTAAAAAAGGTGAACATTAAAGGCCAGGATTACTGGTACTTATTTCATACAATAAGAAACAAAAATAAATTTCTAAAGAGAAGTAAATATCTCGGCAAAGAGCTTCCTAGGAATCTTGAACAAATTAAAGCTGAATTCTTAAATGAGATAATTAATGTAAAAAAAACTAAAGAAGAAAAGATGATAGAAAGCTTAACCCCTTTAGAGAGAAAAGTATTCCCAATATTAAAGCAAGAAAACGAGTTAAACAGTATTTCTAATGTATTAAAATTGCAGCAAATAGAAGTATTAAGAGCTTTAGGATGGCTAGAAAATAAAAAATTAATAAATATAAGCAAAGAAGAACACGAGTTAATTGAAATTGATAAAAATGGATTATTATATTTAAAAAAAGGACTTCCTGAAAAACAATTTCTTAATTTACTTCCTAATAATCTAGAGAATTTAAAAAAGCATCTATCTAATGATGAAATAAACATTTCTATTGGAAAACTAAAGAAAGAAAATGCTATTAATTTTGGAAAAGAGATTATAATAACAGAAAAAGGGAAAAAAATATTAAAAGAACAAAGTAAAGAAGAGTTGTTTCTAAAAAAACTTCCATTATCTATTAATAAACTAAATAATGAAGATAAAAGTATTTATGAAGAATTAAAGAAGAGACGAGATTTAATAAAAAACGATGTTAAAAAAACAATCAAAGTTAATTTAACTCAATTAGGAAAAGAATTAGTAGATCATAAATTAAAAAATAATCTAGTGGAAACATTAACTCCTGAAATATTTAAGAATGATAAATGGAAAACAAAAACTTTTAGAAGATATGATTTGCAAGCACAGATTCCTAAATTATACACTGGAAGAAAACATTTTGTAACAGAAGCCATAGAAAAAGGAAGAAGAATATGGCTTGAAATGGGCTTTAAAGAGATGACTGGGGATAAAGCAGTTACTTCATTCTGGAATTTTGATGCTTTATTTACTGCACAAGATCATCCTGTAAGAGAATTGCAAGATACTTTCTTCATAAAAGATGTTCATGGCAAACTTCCAAATAAAGAGCTAGTTGAAAGAGTAAAAAAAGCTCATGAAACAGGTGTTGATAATAGTCTGGGATGGAGATATAAATGGGATGAAGAACTAGCTAAAAAAGTTTTAATAAGAACACATACAACATGTTTATCATCAAGAACCTTATCTAAACTAAAAAAAGAAGATATCCCGGGAAAGTTCTTTTCAATAGGAAAATGCTTTAGAAATGAAACAGTTGACTGGAAGCATGGATTCGAATTTAATCAGACAGAAGGAATAGTTATTGATCCTAATGCAAATTTAAGAAATTTAATTGGATATTTAAAAGAATTTGCAAAGAAAATGGGTTATGATAAAATAAAAGTCCAGCCTTCATATTTTCCATATACTGAACCTAGTGTAGAAGGTTATGTTTGGAATGAACAAAAAAAACAGTGGATAGAAGTACTTGCAGCAGGTATTTTCAGGCCAGAAGTAACTATTCCATTACTAGGAACTAACATTCCAGTATTAGCATGGGGTCCTGGTTTTGATAGATTAATGATGGCAGCTTATGAAATTTTAGATTTAAGAGAAGTTTATGCTAATGATTTAAAGAAATTAAGAACAAGGAAGAATTGGATATAAAATGGCAATTATAACTATTCCAAGAAAAGAACTTGAAAAACTAGCTAAATATGATAATAATTTAGTTGAAAGAATAAATCTTTTTGGCACTCCAGTAGAATCTTTTAATGATGAGAATATTGAAGTTGAAGTATTGCCTAATCGTCCTGATATGTTCTCTAGCCAAGGATTTTTAAGAAGCTTTAAATCTTATCTTGGATTAAAAAAAGGATTGGTTAATTATGAAATAAAAAAACCAGAGAATAATTATAAAGTTAAAATAAGCAATGAACTAAAAAATATTCGCCCTTTTACAGCTTGCGCGATTGTTAAAAATTTAAAATTAGATGACGAAAGAATAAAACAGATAATTGATTTACAGGAAAAACTGCATTCTACTTTAGGAAGAAACAGAAAAAAAATAGCCATAGGAATTTATCCTCTTGAAAAAATAAAACTTCC
>JBBSZT010000084.1:12635-16141 GCA_038044585.1 Nanobdellota archaeon | reverse complement strand
AAGTAAGACCAAAAATGAGTTGGCATGGAGGAGATACTCCTTCTGCAGTAAAAATTAAGAAACAAGTATTACAAATATGATTGATAAGTTTGCTCTTAGATCTAGACAAGAAGGTTATCTTGCAAGAAGCGTTTACAAACTATTATCTTTAAACAGAAAATACAGAATAATAAAAAAAGGCGATAGAGTTTTAGATTTGGGTTGTTATCCTGGTTCTTGGCTGCAAGTTATTACAGAACTTCAGGCTGATGCTTATGGGATTGATATAAAACAAATTTTTGGTTTACCGAAAGTAAAATTTATTCTTGGAGATATTACAGATAAAAATATAATTAATAAAATTAAATCTTTTGGTAAATTTGATGTTGTTTTAAGTGATTTGTCTCCAAAAGTTACAGGAATAAAACACTTAGATGAAGAACGTTCTTTTGATTTAAGTTTAACTGCATTAAATACTGCAAAAGAAGTTTTAAAGCCAAGAGGAAATTTTGTCTGTAAAATATTTCAAAGTAATAGTTTTAATGAATTTTTGAATTTAAGTAAAAAAAGTTTTTCTTTTGTTAAGTCTGTTAAACCAGAAGCTTCTAAAAAAGCCAGTAAGGAAATGTATGTTGTTGCTTTAGGTTATAAAACCTGAAAATCTATACATACTCTATAAATATATGGCGAATAAGCTCCGCATTTTACTGCATTTAAAATTTTAATTTTCTTAAAATGGTTTTTTATTTTATTTATTGATCCTTCTGGAAAATCTTTTTCTTGTGAAAAATCATAGAAATGAATTATTGTATTTTTCTTAGTTTTATTTTCTATTAAATTTAAATATTGGTCCGCATTTTTCGGAGCGGGCATTATAATTCTGTCAAACTTCAATTTTATTTTTGGCAATATTTTTTTAACATCTCCTTTAAAGAGTTTAATATTGTTGATTTTATTAAGTTTTAAATTTTCTAAAGCATACTTATTGGCTATGGGATTAAATTCAATAGCATAAATTTCTTTGGCTTTTGAATTTCTTGAGATAACAATAGGGTAAACGGCAATTCCTGAGAACATAACCAATATATCTTCATTAAATTTAACTTGCTTTGCTATCCTTAATCTTTCATTAGCTAATCTTGGTGAAAAATAGCATTTTTCTAAATTTAATTTAAATATTGAATTATTTTCTTTGTATAAAGCTTCTTTTGTTTTTTTGCCAGCTAAAATTTTATATTTTGGTAGTCTATATTTACCAGAGAATTGTTTTACTTTTAATAATGCTGTTTTAACGTTTTTGTTTATTTTTAGTAATTTGTTTGCAATAATCTTTTGTTTCTTTTCATTTTCTAGTAATTTTGAAAATACAGCAACATTTCCAATTATATCAAAAGAGGTTGGAATACTTTTTAATTGATTTTTTAAGCTAATCATAGTAAATGTGTTTAGTAAAGTTTATATATAGTTTATTGTTTTACTATTATGATGAGAATCGTAGGTAAAAGAGGGTTAGATAACTCTGTATTTTATATATTTTTAATATTGTTTTTTGGTTGGATTTTATCCCAATTCATATTAATTAATCAAAACAGTTTACTTATAAAAGATAATCAAATAACAGGCATGGATTTATTAGTTAATCCTTTACAGAGTTTAGGAGACTTCTTTGGAACCAGTATTAGGGTTGGTGGAGCGAATAATCCTGTTTGGGCAGTAATTTTAACTTTTGCAATGGTGTTTAGTGTTGTATTTATTTTAGTCAAAAAAATACATTTGTTTAAAGATGAGGAGAATAGGGGCCCCGCAATAATTTTTGCATTAGCTCTTTCATTATTAACTATTATTACAACAGGAATTTCATCTGTCCTTACTAAATTAGGTGTAACTGTAGTTTATCTCGTAGCCATAGTTGCAGTTTTATTATTAGCATGGGCATCTTATTTAGGAGTACATACTTCAGTCAGCGAAGGAATTGGGGCAATGCATGGTATCGCGTCCGGTAGATATGAACAAGCTTCTGAAAAATATAAAAATAAACAAGTCGCTAAGAGTGCTAAAAGTGCCTATCTAGAAACATTATCTAGTTATCAAAATACAGAAGGGGAAGTAAACGCATTAAAAGGTTTAAAGAGTAATATCTATAAGGGTGATAAAAGAACAATTGAAGGATTATTATCCTTGTTTAATAACTTAAATTTAAAACAATTGGGAGTTAAGCAGAAGGTTGATAAGATTTTAAATCGTATTGCAAGGGAAAATTTGAATAAAACAAAAAAAGCTCAAGTTAATAAAATTGTAAAGGATATTGAGACTCTAGAAGAAAATTTCACCGGTAAAATTCAAGAAGTCAGAAATGCTGTTGAAAAAGTAAAAGCGGGCATTAAGATTAATGATTTTAAAATAGCTGAATCTCATATAAATAATGCGTTAAATCTAGAACAAGAATTAGAGAGTATAACAAAGAATATTGCAAAAAAAGAAACAGAGGTGAATGGGATATTATTATCCCCTTAAAAAATGACAATAGGTGATTGGTGGAAAAGAAATTTTGGTAAGACAGAAGAAAGAACCCAAGAAGTTGAATCTCAAATTTATAATATTCGCACAATGAATGCCTTTGATAGTGTCCAAAGAGAAGAGAGTGTATTAAATAATTTAAAAAAAGAAGTTTATAATCAAGACCAGACAAAGATTAAAGAATTACTTGTATTGTTTGATAACTTAAGTTCACAACAAATGGATGTCGGGAAAAAAATAGCTGAAATTAAGACTAGATTATCAAGTAACAATGTTAAGAAAGGATATAAAAAAAGAATTAGTAGTTTAATTAAAAAATTAGAAAATGCAGGAAAGACTTATGACAACCTAGCATCACAAAGTAGAAACTCCATAGAGAGAATAAAAGCGAGTATTAAAGCAAATGATTTTCAATTTGCAGAAGCTTTAATTAATAAAGCATTAGAACTTTCACATGGGCTAAAAGTAAAAGCTGCAGAAATAGATAGAGATGTCGGAGAAGTAAACAGAGTAATGCAATTAATGGTTATTACGCCAAATACTGCAAGAAGAACACCATAATTATTTAAAATATGTTTCCTTTTAATTTATTTAAGAAAAAAGAAGAGTCTGACTTACCAGAAATAGATTCTTCTATTCAAGAAAATTTACCGATGCAAAGAGAGTTTTCATCTGGTTCTGGATTTGACAAGGAAGATTTAATTTTAAGCAAATTAGAAACAATAAACGCTAAACTTGATAATATTGACCAAAGATTAAGAAAAATAGAAGAAATAGCTAATTCTTGATTTAACCAACTGTATTTAGTAAGTACCAACCGCATTGCTTTAAAGTATCATTGTTTGGTGTTAGTGTACTAATACAATGATATATTGGCAATAAATTTAATAGCACTAAAATAAAGTAAATTATGATTAATAAAAGTACATAAAACCACCATTTTTTTAATAAATTCATTTACTTCCACCAAGATAAGGACTTACTACTGGTTCGATAAATGGCCATAAATA
>JBBSZT010000084.1:4977-12535 GCA_038044585.1 Nanobdellota archaeon | reverse complement strand
ATTTACTTCCACCAAGATAAGGACTTACTACTGGTTCGATAAATGGCCATAAATAAGGAGAAGCAACAACCAACGCTCCAACAACTAAACTATGCCACCATGTTTCTTTTAAGCCCTTGCTGCTTCCAATTGTAGTTTTAACAACAGCTGATGCTGCATGTACTTTTATTATCGTAAGTAAACCTATGAGAATCCTAAAAACAAGTATATTATTTATATAAGGAATATTTTGTAAAAAAGTTAAGTTGGCATAAACATATTCTGCATTCATTGTAGCAAATACTGCCAACATTGCCCAAAAAACAGAATGCAAACCATGACTAAACCAATGACTCCCTCGGAAATTTTCATCTTTATGAATTAAAATTAATTCATATAAACCAATAATAAGACCAAGAACTACTGGACCAATATATTGTAACTCTGCCATTAATTATTCTCTAAGTTTAGTTATATTTAAATATTATGTTTTATTAATAAAATCATGAAACCCTGGTTGCACAAGGTCGAAGAGGTTGTTGATAAATCAATTCCATATTTAGTTTTAATATTATTAATTTTGATAGTATTAGATATATTCTATAATAGCATTATACTCCCTTATGAAAATCAGATTTTAATAATAGATTATTTTATTGTTCTTGTTTTCATAATTGATTTAAGCTTTAAATATTATAGAGTAAGAAATGCTAAAACGTTTTTGAAGAGATATTGGCTTGATATTATTGCTGTATTCCCATTTTTTTTATTATTTCGAGTTGTAGAAGAAATAATAATTTTAACAAGAATAAGTGAAACTCTTGGTAAATCACAGGAAATATTACATACTGGCGTTGAGATAGGAAGAATAACGCAGGCTGCTGATGAAGAAGCAAGAGTACTTAGAGAAATACAAGAAGCTTCTAAATTAGAAAGAACTTCTATGATTGCAAGAATTATAAGACCTGCAGAAAGGGTTCCAAGGGTTATTAGAATGCTGCATTTTTATGAAAAACCAAAATCTAAAAATACTTAGTTAAACTATTTTGTTCATGGGTTTTTTTTATATTTATTATTCTATCAATATTTTTCTGAACCCTCTCCTGGTTAAATTCATGCCTATCAACAAGTAATTTTAAAATATTTTCAACATCAGGGTGTTCCCATTTTAATTTATAATTTTTTATAATGGGCATATTTTTGAATGTAGCATAAATCTGTTTCCAATTAAAATCTGCTTTTGCTTCCTTAAATAAATCATTAAAATTCTTATACTGTTTTACAAGTCTTAAAGCTGTTTTTGGTCCAACTCTTGGTACTCCTTCATTATAATCAGTTCCTACCAATATTGCCAATGCAATTAACTGATCTTGGTTTATGTCAAGATTTGTTAACACTTGATTAAGTTCAATAACTTCCGGGGATATATTCACATAAGCCCCTGAAGCTACTTTTCTGCGTTGTGATACAGTCAGATTACGAACTAATCTTGGTGCACCATATAATAGTGCATCATGGTCTGTTGATCCAACATAATCTACGTCTCCTCTTTCATTCATGAATGCTGCTTGTGCTTCTGCTTCGCTTGGTGCTTGTATAACAGGCAATCCAAGATATTTTATTAATTCCTTGCTTTCTTCTATCATCTCTCTATTTAACCTGATACTTTGTTTAGAATAACGCAACATTAATTCTTCATTATGTTCTTCCTTAGCGTCCTGAAATTTTTCTTCAGCCAGTTGTTTTCTATATTCACGTTCTTCTTGTTCCTTAACCTTTAATAATGGTGCTTTGCCATCAAATACAAAACATAATTTTATGTTCTGTGACATTAAATTAGTTACCCTCGTAATTATCCCCTGTAGATGTGAGGTGATTTTTTGTTTTGAATCCATTAAAGGAGTGCCATCTTGCTGTCTTATTGAACTAAGAAATTGGTAAAGCATCTGGTAACTATCTATTGCAATTTTTTTATTCTCCAAATCTCTAAATGAAATTTCTTTTTTCGGAACTAATTCACTAATCTGCAAGCCCATAGTTTTATTAAGATAAAGAGATTTATAAATCTTACACCAAAAGACTTTTAAATGTTCAAATTGAAATTTTATGTAATGAGTAACCACAGTCTAAGGGAAACACATGGAAGAATTTTACCAAGAAATGTAACAATAAATACTGATTTATCATCTGCAGATGAAGTTAAATCAGAAAAGATTAGTGCAAATAAAATTAATGAATATCTTTTATTACAGCAGGATGCTACAAATTCTGAAGCTTATATCTTATCAAAAAAATTTAGCTTAGACCTTAAATACGCACAAGAAGCAATAAAATTATTAAGGAGTTATAGTGAAGCAATAGAATTTACAGATTTATTTTTTAAAGTTACGGATGGGAGAATAGATTATTTACAAACCTTAAGATTAGCTCATAAAGAGGGTTTTTCTGTTTTAAAAAAAGAAACATCTTTATTAGAGCAAGAAGTCATGAATTTTCAAAATAAATTTGGCATAAATCCAAATGAAACAGAAATAAGAATATTAGAAAAAAATGGTGATTTAAAACCAAGATTTATATCTGGAAGAGAAGGATGTTCTAAAATATTAAATACAAAAGAACTTACATTTAATGTTCGAAATTTATTATTTGGTGATAGTGTTGAGGAATCATTTCATTATTTAGAACTTCCCTATCAAATCTACTACTAATAAGAAGAGTAGAAAAACATTTATATTAAACTTGTTCTTGATAATTCAATGATAAAAAACCTTGTTTTGAAGCATAAAGGTGGATATTATAATTATAAGGTTCATGATTTAAAATTAGAGAAACTTTCAAATGGATTTAGTTCTTTAAAAAATTACTTGAATGAAATGTTTTCTAATTGTCCTAATGAATATTTTAATTCAGGTCCAAGAAGCTCTGGATTAAGATTTGTATTAAATAATTTAGATTTAGTAAGGATTGCCGGACATCAAATAAGTGATTTAGCAAGACAAGGATTAAAAATTAATCAAGATAGATTCAAAGAAGCACACCCAAAAGTACAGGTTTTTTTGTTAGAAAATGATGATAAAACAATTGCAATGGAAATTCCAATATGGGTTAATCCAGATGAATTAAATAACCTTACTTCATTTAAAACAAAATCTCCATTAACAGGACATATCGATATATTAAGGATAGAAGATGGAAAAATATGGATATGGGATTACAAACCAAGGGCATTTGAAGAAAAGTATGCAGCTACGCAAATTTATTTTTATGCATTAATGTTAAGCAAACGCACAAATATTAGTCTAGATAATTTTAGATGTGGTTATTTTGATGAAAAATATTCTTATATATTTAAGCCTGAATCAAGTCTCGTTAATATCAAACCATTAATAGAATTCTTATAATAAAGCTTAAATAATTAATAAATCTAGGTTTTATTATGGATAATAAAGATGTAAAAATAAGTTTTTACCCAATTGACTTGGATTTTAATAGTCATGGAATTGTAAGAATTTTTGGTACAACTAAAGATGGAAAGAAAATTTGTGTTTATGATGATTCTTTAAAACCTTATTTCTGGGTTTTTGATGATAATATTGACAAAATAAAAAATAAAATTAATAATTTAGAATTAGAAGAAGAATTTGAAATACTAAATACAAAAATTTATGATAAATTTTATTTAGGAAAAGAAGTCAAGGCTATAAAAGTTGAAGTTAATAATGTCAAGGCTGTTAAGGCAATTTCTAGAGGATTAAAGCAAGATGGTTTAGATGTAAAGGAGGATGATATTAATTTTGCAAAACGTTATTTAATTGATAAAGAAATTACACCTTTAACCTTAAGCTATGTCAAAGGAGAACTGATTAATGATTCAAAATATGATATTTGCATTAATGGAGAAGTAATGCAAGATAAAAATAACCAAGAATTTTATGAGGATTTAAAAACTTTAGTCGTTGACATAGAAGTTTATGGTTCTCATGGTGGAATAGAGAAAGTAAAAAATGATCCTATATTGATGATTGGATTAAGAGGAAATGATATTAAGAAAGTTATAACGTGGAAAAAATTTAAAGCTCCAGAATATGTAGAGTTTACTGATAGTGAAGCTGAAATGATTGAAAGATTCATTGAAGTCGTTAAAGAATACAAGCCAGATTGTATTGTTGGTTATTTTTCAGATGGTTTTGATTTTCCTTATATAAAAAGTAGGGCTGATAAATATAACATTAATCTTGATTTAGGTTTGGATGGAAGTACAGTCAGTTTTAAAAGAGGATTAGGTGAAAGTACAGCTAAAATAAGAGGAATTTTACACCTTGATATATTAAAGTTTATTAAAAAAGTAATGGCAGGAAGCTTGAAACTCGATTCTTATAGTTTAAATGTTGTTGCACAGGAATTGTTGCATGAAAAAAAGAAAGAAATTAAGATTAGTGAAATAACAGAAGCGTGGGATAATGTTAAGGGTTTGGAAGAGTATTGCGAATATAACTTACAAGATACTGAGTTAACATTAAAAATATTCCAGAAAATATTTCCTAATATTGCCGAGTTAGTAAAATTAATAGGAATTTCAATGTTTGATATTTGTAGAATGAGTTATGGTCAATTAGTTGAAAATTATTTGATTAAACGTGCCCGTGACTTTAATGAAATTGTTCCAAGCAAGCCAACCCATAGTAATATCGGAGAAAGAATGGGTTTAACATATCAGGGAGCATTTGTAATGAAACCTGAAATTGGTTTATATGAAAATGTTGTATTTTTTGATTTCATGTCACTATATCCAAGCATAATTGTTGCAAAAAACATTGATCCTGGAACCTTTAACAGAGAAAAAAGAGGTTACAAAACACCAGAGATAACAGATGAAAATGGGAAAAAAGTTTATTATTACTTTGATTCAAAAAGAGAGGGGTTTATTTCACAGGTTGTTAAAGATTTAATTATAAGAAGGAATAGAATTAAAGAAATACTAAAAAAAGAAAGAAATCCTTTTCTTGAAGCTAGGAGTTATGCATTAAAAACAGTTGCAAATTCTTCTTATGGAATGTTGGCATTTTTTGGAGCACGTTATTACTGCAGAGAATGTGCAGCAAGCATAACTGCATTTGGACGTGAATATATTCAAGAAACAATCAAAAAAGCGCAGGAAGAAGGGTTTAAAGTTATTTACTCTGATACAGATTCTCTTGCTGTTACATTGCAGAACAAAAGTAAAAAAGCTGCTCAGGATTTTTTGAAAAAAATTAATTCTGAATTGCCAAGCTTGATGGAACTTGAATTAGAAAACTTTTATCCCAGAGGAATATTTGTCTCAAAGAAATCAGAAACAGAAGGTGCAAAGAAAAAATATGCTTTAATTGATGAGGAAGGTAAATTAAAAATAACTGGTTTTGAAACAGTAAGAAAAGACTGGAGTTTAATTGCACGTGAAACACAATTAAAAGTTCTTCAAATGATATTAAAAGAAGGGAAATATGAAGGTGCATTGAAGTATATTAAAAAAGTAATTAAAGATGTCATTAATAAAAAAGTTGAATTAGATAAAATGATTATCGGAGTACAACTTAAAATGCCTCTGGAAAGTTATAAATTAATTGGACCGCATGTTGCAGTCGCAAGAAAAATGAAAATAAAGGGTTATGACGTAAGTCCTGGCGCAACAATTTATTTTATTATAAGCGATGAAAGCGGAATGATACGCGATAAAGCAAAAATTCCAGATGAATGTAAAAGTTATGATACTAATTATTATATAGAAAATCAGATAATTCCTTCTGTAGAAAAGATTTTTGAAGTTTTTGGAATTAAGAAAGAACAGCTAATGGTAAAGGAACAGAAAAGTCTAGGAGAATTTTAGATGATAGCTAAAAATAGAAAGAATTACAGATTTTTGTTAACTTCTGAATTAATCGGTGCATTCTTTGCTAGTTTATTGGGCCCATTTTATACTTTATTTGTAAATAACTTGGCTGGGACTGCAGAGAATTTTGGTATCTCTTTTGGAATATATGGATTAGCTATTTCTATAACATCCTATTTCGCTGGAAAATATTCTGATCAATATGGCAGGAAAATTTTCTTAGTTATAAGTAGTTTTTTACTTTCATTCACAACATTCTCTTATACATTAATTTCAACAGTTAATCAATTATATTTTTTACAAGCAATACAAGGCATTTTAGTAGCAACATATATAACAGTATCTGCTGTTTTTTTAGCAGATATAACAAAAAAATCAGAGCGTGGAAGACAAATAGGTAAATATAACACAATTGTTGGAATATTTGCATCTTTAGCAGTTATTTTAGGGGGCTTTTTAGTTTCAAGCTATGGATTCGTATTAATATTTTATATCGTTGCTTTAGGAAACTTAATATCAACAATATTATTGTTGTGGATAAAGGATTAAAATGGATAACTGGGAAAAATCAGGAAAAATTGCAGCGCAAGCATTGGAATATGGTGCTAAATTAATTAAGATAAATGAAGATGTAAAAGATGTCTGCGAAAAAGTTGAAGCAAAAATAATTGAGCTAGGTGGAAAGCCGGCGTTTCCAGTACAAATTTCAATAAATGATATTGCTGCTCATTTTACTCCTCAAGATGAAATTATTAAATTTAAAGAAAACGACATTGCGAAATTGGATGTTGGTGCACATGTAGAAGGTTATATTGGAGACAATGCAGTGACAATAGATTTAGGAGATAATACAGATTTAGTAAAAGCTTCTAAATTAGCGCTGCAAGAAGCAATAAAAATTATTAGACCAGGAACAAAATTATTTGAAATAGGAAAGATAGTAGAAAAAACAATTACAGAATTTGGTTTCAAGCCAATAAGAAATTTATCAGGACACGGAATTGATGTTTATGAAGAACATTCTGGATTTACAATTCCAAATTATAATAATGAAGATGATACAGAATTAAAAGAAAATCAAATTATTGCAATAGAACCATTTGCAACAGATGGAATGGGAATGGTACAAGATGGAAAATTATCCGGTATTTACAAAGTTGTTAATGCTAAACAAGTCAGAAATGATACTACAAGAAATATGCTAAAATTTATCTTGCAGGAATATAATACATTGCCATTTGCTAAAAGATGGTTATTAAAAAAATTCCCTAGTTTTAATGTTAATTTTGCATTAAGGATGCTGGAAAAAGATGGTATATTACATCATTACTCTCAATTGTCTGAAAAAAGTCATGGATTAGTCAGTCAGCATGAGTTTACATTGCTTGTAAAAGATAAACCAAAAATACTCACTAAAGTAGATTAAAAAGATTTAAATAAACCTAATTTAATTAAAATAATATGGAAACTGTTAAGGATATAATGCATAAAGGTGCTACTACTTTTGATGTTAATTCTAATATTGAAGAAATTTCTAAAGTCATGGGAAGTAAAGATATTGGTGCAGTAATAATAACAAAAAATAAAAAATTAATTGGAATTATTACAGAAAGGGATATGGTTAAGAGAGTTATTGCCAAAAATTTAGATCCTAAAAAAACAAAAGCTCATCAAGTTATGACTTCTCCTGTTGAAAGTGTTCCTCCAGAA
>JBBSZT010000084.1:0-4877 GCA_038044585.1 Nanobdellota archaeon | reverse complement strand
TAATTTGGTATTTCTCTAGCCAAACCAGCTTTTGCATTTTTCAAGTAAGTTTCTTCTATATCTTTATATTTCTCCATTAATTCTGGAGAAACACTTGGACTAACTTTCTTTAATGCGATTTCAAAATGTTTTTTGCTAACTTCTTTTGCTTTCATATCTTCACGCAAAGCTAATATTCCTGCTTCTCTGCAAACTGATTGTATATCAGATCCTACATAACCTTCTGTGAATTTTGTTAGTTCTTCCAAATTAACATCTTTTGCAAGAGGCATGTCTTTTGTATGAATTTTAAATATATCTAACCTGCCTTGTTTATTAGGTGGAGGAATTAATAACAAACGATCAAATCTTCCTGGTCTTAATAATGCTGAGTCAACAATATCTGGTCTATTTGTAGCACCAATAACAACAACATCATTTAATTCTTGCAATCCATCGATTTCAGCTAATAAAGTATTAACCATTTGGTCAATAACTTTAGTTCCTGTTTCACTTCCACGTCTTGAAGCTACGCTATCAATTTCATCAAAGAAAATTATACATGGTGAAGCTTGTCTTGCTTTTTCAAATATTTTTCTAATGCCTTTGGAACTTTCACCAACCCATTTGTTTAATAACTCAGGACCATTAACTAAAATAAAATTAGCTTCGCTTTCATTCGCAACAGCTTTTGCTAATAAAGTTTTTCCTGTTCCTGGTGGGCCGTATAACAATAAACCTTTTGGTGGTTTTATTCCTAATCTTTTGAATGATTCCATATGTTTCAATGGCCATTCAACAGCTTCTTTTAATTCTTGCTTTGTTGCTTCTAATCCACCAATATCTTCCCAATTTACATTTGGAGTTTCAATTAATACTTCTCTTAGTGCACTTGGTCTTACTAATTTTAATGCTTCTCTAAAATCTAAATCAGTAACAGTTAATTTTTGCAAAACTTCTTCTGGAATATCATCTTTTTCACCAAGTTTTATTTCTGGCAAAATTCTTCTTAAAACACTCATTGCAGCTTCCTTGCATAATGCAGAAACATCTGCTCCTACAAAACCGTGTATGATTTCTGCTAGTTTAATTAAATTAACATCTTTTGCAAGCGGCATATTTCTAGTATGAATTTTTAAAATATTTAATCTTCCTTCTTTATTTGGTACACCAATTGAAATTTCCCTATCAAATCTTCCTGGACGTCTTAAAGCAGGATCAAGTGCATTTGGTCTGTTTGTAGCACCAATAACAACTACTTTACCTCTTCCTTTTAGACCATCCATTGCTGTTAATATTTGTGAGACGACTCTTCTTTCTAATTCACCATAACTCTCATCTCTTTTCGGAGCAATTGCATCTATCTCATCTATAAATATTATACTCGGGGCTGTTTTTTCAGCTTCTTCAAAGATATCTCTAATTCTTTTTTCAGATTCTCCGTAAAATTTATTCATTATTTCTGGACCATTAACTAAAATAAAATTAGCTTCGCTTTCATTTGCAACAGCTTTTGCTAATAAAGTTTTTCCTGTTCCTGGTGGACCGTGCAATAAAACTCCTTTTGGAGGTTCGATTCCTAATCTTGAAAATAGGGTAGGATGTTTTAATGGCAATTCAACCATTTCTCTTATTTTTGATATTTCTTCTTTTAATCCACCAATATCTTCGTATGTAAATTCTGGAACCTTTTCATCACTTATTTCAACTGCTTTTGGATTTAATGTTAATTCAGTATTCTCCGTAATTATTACTGCAGTTTTTGGATTTGTATTTGCAACAATAAATCTTAATCCAGCTAAACCAAAACCTGCTGTGAAATTTTCCTCGAACATGCTAAAAACTTCTTCAAAAAATGGTGAATCAGACATTGTCCTGTGTCTTGTTTTTGTTCCACCTGGTGCAACAATATCACCTTTAACAACAGCCCTTCCTAATAAAGCTCTCTTAAAAATTCTAGGATCTGCTTTTATCATTACGCCTTTCTGTGCAGGAGCTATAACAATATCTTTAGCTTCTTTTATTTCAGCTCTCTTAATATTAACAAATTCTCCAATAGATGTTTTTGCATTTCTTCTTAATATTCCATCCATTCTTATAACATTTTGACCAACATCCGTAGGATAAGCCCTGTCTACAATACCAACAGTTTCTCTGCTGCCTGTAATCTGAATTACATCACCAGGATGAACTCCAATTAAATGCATTGTTTCTGAATCAATCCTTACAATTCCTTTGTAAGCTTCTTCCTGCAATGCTTCCATTACTTTTAATTTAACATCTTTTGGGTCTTTCATTCTTCATCCATGTCCTGTTCATCTTCTTCTTCTATTTTTGGAGTTTTAAATATTCTTGAAATTCTTTTATGCAAAAACAATGAAACTTTTCCAGGCTCTTCCATTGATAATGAAATTAATTCGCTTAATTCACGATTAAATTCTTCCTCAAACTCTATAATCTCTCTTGGAATTGAAACCGTGTATGAATTACCAACCATTCTTAATTTAACTTGAAATTCCTTCTCTTTAAGCTTTTTGAAATCATCTTGAGATTGTTTGTCTGCAGGATGTTCCCATATTTTACCACAGGAAGGACATTCCCACATTCTTATTTTAAACCCATTCCTATTTAACTGATGTTTATTCGTCTTTTTATTACATTTATCACATACAATTGTAGTTTCAAATATGTCTGACATTTTAGTATACATCCTTTGTATATACAACTTGTATATAAATGTTTTGGTGGCTGAGGCTTTGCACAATCAGAAGAGTTTTAAAGTTTTTAATTATAATAAATTAATGTTAAATGAGTTTTTTGATTTAAGTTCTGGAATTAATCTAGTTTATGGCGAAGGAGCTAGTGGAAAAACAACTTTAGCATTGATGTTAACCAGAGATTATAGTAAATTCAGCAAAGTAATTTTCATTGATACTGAAAACGGATTTAGTTTTGAAAGATTCAAACAAGTTTCACAGGATTATTATGAAAAATGTCTGAAAAATGTTTTATTATTTAAAGTAAAAGATTTTGATGAATTAAATAAGATTGTTAATGATATAAATAACATTAATAATATAAAACTAATTGTTATTGATAGCATTGGCTCTTATTATCGATTAGAATTAAAAAAAGATGTTAAAGCCACGAATGATAAATTAATTGAAATTTTTAAAAATTTAAGATTGTTAAATAAAAAAGGCATAAATGTATTTATTACGAATCAAGTTTATAGAAATTTCGAAAATAATAAACTAGAGTCTGTAGGTGGGAAGACAACAAAGAATTTTTCTAAAGTAATGGTAAAATTGGAGAAAAACCCAAGAAGAATAATAAGAGAAAAACCAAATAACTTTGAATATTTATTTGAAATCAAAGATGAGGGAATAATTTTAAAGTGAATTTTTTTCCTCTGCTTTATTATGTTCTTCTAAATATCTTTTTCTTGAAGGACATTCTGGATTAATACAAAAATCATACGGTCTTTTTCCTTTTCTGATCATCTTTAATCTTGGGTAACTACATTCTTTGCATATTTCTCCTGGTTTTGGCAATGCATATTTCGGCATTGAGAATGTTGTTTTACAATCTGGATATTTATTACATGCAATAAAATAACTTTTAAATCTTTTATTATATAATATTCTTAAATCTCCTACTTTGCATTTAGGACATTTTCCAACTATGCTTGCTTTATCTCTTGTTTCCTTATTTGCTTCTGCCAGCTCTTTTCCAATTTCTAATTCGTGTTTTTTAAATTTCTCTAATATTTTTAATAAAACTTTTTTATTTTTCTCAACGACTTCTTCTTTTGTTTTTTTCCCTTCTTCAATCAAATCTGTTTCTTCTTCAAATTCTCTTGTTAAAGCTTCATCAACAATTTCTGGAGCATATTTTTCTAAAGTTTCTATAGTTTTAATTCCTAATTCTGTAGCTTGAATGCTCTGTTCAGAAATATATTGTCTGTCATACAAAGTTTCTATAATATTTGATCTTGTAGCTTTAGTACCCAAATGTCTTGACTCAAGCTCTTTTAGTAACGAAGCAGGAGAATAACGTCTTGGTGGTTGAGTTTCTTTTGAATGCATTTCTATCTTTGGTTTTAAAATTTCCTGACCTTTTTCTAAACTTGGAAGTTCGATTTCTTTCAAATCAACATAAGGATGGTAAAATTTATGCCAGCCAGGATATGTTGTTAAAATTCCTTTTGCTATAAAAATCTCCTTATTACAATCGATATCAACGTTTAAGGATTTACGCTTAGCTGGTTCACCATAAGTTGCGAATGTTCTTTTAGTAATTAAATCATAAATTTTTAATTCACGTTCTTGTAATTTATCTGGAAGTTCTCCTGTTATAATTATTGCCGGATGTGCTGGGTCTGTTTTTTTTCCGTTATTTGGAATTAATTTAGTTTTTAATAATTCTTTTACTAATGTTTTATAATTTGAATCAAGCAATTTTGTAAATATTTCTTTCATGTCTATTGAATCTGGAATTTGCTGGCTTGAAGTTCTTGGATAACTAATTAGACCTTTAACATATAAACTTTGAGCTATTGCTAAAGACTCTTTAGGGTTTATTCCAAAATTCCTGTAAGCTTCTAATTGTAATGTTGTTAAGTCAAACGGAAAAGGAGCCTCTTGAGTTAATTCAGATTCTTTTATGCTGCTTACAAATGCTTTTTTTCCTTTAACATCTTTTAGTACTTTTTCTGCTTCTTCTTTTTTCCAAAATTCATTTACTTTATGCCATGCAATGATTTCTTTTTTATCAACTAATCCGTTTAAGGAAATTTGCCAATATGGAACTGGCTTAAAGGCTGAAATTTCTTTTTCTTTTTGAACAATCAAATTTAATGTTGGTCCTTGAACTCTTCCAATTGAAAGAACTTTAAA
>JBBSZT010000083.1:0-2491 GCA_038044585.1 Nanobdellota archaeon | reverse complement strand
TACCTCAAAAAAATTCAATTTACCTTTATATGGAATCGGCTTAATTCTTTTTATGTTTCTTAGTAAATATCCATATCTTACAAAGGTTTTTGCAAAATGTTTATTATAATCGTTTTTGAATTCTTTTTCATTTTTATATTCTTTAACATCAACTAATTCAGCTTTTCCGATTAAAGCTCCTGTTACTGGGTTTTTAATTCCAAATTCCTCACAATCTCCTTTATTAAAAGTTTTAGAAGCGTGAATGTAAAACTCTCCTCTAAAATTAGTTTTCCATTTTCTTGTTTCAATTATTTTTTTACCTAAAACAATTAATTCTGCCCATGGTTGTTTTAAGGATAAAGCTTTCATATTTTTATGTCAAAAAAATGTCTTTAATGAAATTACTGGTCAATTTATAAGAATTTCCATGATTAGCATGAACAGTCCAACCTTGAATTTTGGATCTTAATTTTTCTTTATCTAATTGGTGATTCTCTACCATTTTTTGCCATAATTTCAAATTTCTCTTAAATTGATTAATATTGCTTTTATTTAATAATTTATAACAATAAAAATTCCTAAATCCAAGAAATTTAATTCCTTTATGTAATGATATAATTTTAGATTTATCTCCATGTAATTCAAGTTTTAAATTATTTTTAAGAAAGTTATCAATTTGTTTTTTATAATACTCTAAATTTTCTTTTTGATTATATAAAATCACAAAATCATCTACATATCTTATATAATATTTTGCTTTTAGTTTATGTTTTACAAAATAATCTAATTCATTTAAGTAAACATTAGCGAAAAATTGACTGGTATAATTTCCTAAAGGCATTGATTTACTTTTAACTTTATTTAAATTATTGTGAAGAATTCGTTTTATTAACCAAATTATATTATTATCTTTAATTTTCTTTTTTAAAATATTAATTAAAGTTTCATGATCGACATTATCAAAATATTTTTTAATATCAGCTTTCAAGCAATAGCCACAAACATAATTATTGTCTTTAACGCCTTTAAGTTTCTTACCATTTATACTAACCTTTCTTTTAAAATGATCAAATCTCTCTAAGGCTTTATGCTGTCCTTTATCTTTTCTACTTGCATAAGAGTCATAAATGAATATTTTTTCATATATTGGTTCAATAATATTAACAATTGCGTGATGTACAATTCTATCTCTAAATTTAGATTTACAGATTGTTCTAGTTTTAGGATCTCTAACTACAAACAATTTTAATTTTTTAGGTTGATATAATTTATTTGTTAATTCAAATTGTAATATTTTAAGATTAACTGCTAGATTTTTCTCAAATTTTATTACATAATCTTTTTTAGATTTGTCTTTTCTAGCTTTTTTAAAAGCTGACAATAAATTTTCATAAGAACAAAGTTTACTATAAAGGTTATTATGAGTTTGCATATTAATTGCCTTAGCAACTTAGACCATTCCAAGCTCCGAAATCTCGTCTTTTTAATAAAAGATTTCGAGTTATCAGGATCCCTGTTGCAGTTGAGGTTAGCCCTGTTCGAATTAGCGTTGAACCTCGCAACAGTATTTAGCACGTTCACCAACTTTCACTGCAACTTTAATTTTCATTCAAAAACTTTCCGAAGGTTCTATCATCATTACCAATTATTGTTGCTGCATTTTATAACCATTGCTCATTTAGAGACCAAGTCATCTTGAATGTGCGTGTGGTCCAAGTTGTTAATCTTCATTGGTTTATTGGGTAAACTTTAGATCAATCAGCTAAGACATAAGAAAGAAAGAATTATCTTTTATAAATTTTATCATGATGGTCAAGCTTATCAAAAAGAATAAAATTTTTATCTTTGAAAACTTTAAATACTAAAACAAAGCTTTTGTCAATATGAACATGCTTATATTCTTTTAAATCGTGTCTTAAATTTGGGTATCTATTAATTGTTTCATCATTATTGTTTATTATCTCCTGAATCTTATTAGCAATTATCAAGGCTCTCTTTCTATCTTTTTTATTTAGTTTTTTGATTATTTCTTTTAATTCATCGGAAAAATCATAAGAAAACATTTAACTCAGCTCAAATAGCTCTTTAAATTCTTTTTTACCCATACTCCTATATCCATATTTTTTGATATGCCTATTGCAGGATTCAATAACTTCTTTCACAACTTCTTCTTTTACCTCGGGTTCAACAAATTCTATCCCATATATCTCTGTAAATTTATCTAATGCTTCTGCTTTATCCCTTAAAGCATACTTCTCTTTAATTACACCAAGAACCTGATTTGTATAAAATCTTATTCTAAAATTAACTGCGACTTTATTCTTTTCCATGTTATTTAATATAACTTAATGTTAGTTTAACTAACTTATAAACTTTTCTGTTTTAATAAACTCTACTTTAAAATTTTTGCGCGACGCACCCCAAGCACCGAATTCGAGTAATCAGGACCCCTATTGCAATTGAGATTGAACCTGTTGGAATTCGCACTGAGCCTAGCAACAGTTGTAGC
>JBBSZT010000082.1:0-2063 GCA_038044585.1 Nanobdellota archaeon | reverse complement strand
TCAGGATACATTCTTGCGCTTCCTGGCAATGGTCTTAAAAAATTTGTAGTGCCATTATCATTTGCTTTTCTTACTTCTTTTTCAACTTTGTTTCCTTGCTTGACAACATTAACTTGTCTAGAAATTTCATAATCAATTATTTTAGGCATTGTTCTTAATTCCTGAAATCCTTTTATCTCAACCCTTGCTCCATTCTTAATGCTTAGATTAACATCCTGCCTTATTGTTCCAATTCCTCTTAAAATATTTGAAAAACTTCTTAACATTAAACCAAGTTCTTCAGCTGCTTCTTTAGCTTGTTCAGGTGTTTTAATATCTGGTTCTGTTCTTATTTCAATTAAAGGAATTCCTAATCTTGACAATGAATAATAAACTTTGTTCTCATGAACTTTTTCTATTTTGCAAGCATCTTCTTCTAAACATAAACTAGTTATTCTTACTTTTCCTTGAGATGTTTCAATAAAAGAATCCTTGCTTTCATAACCAATTAACATTGTTCTCTGGAATGAAGAACAAGCAGAACCGTCTGTAATAATCTTTCTCATTACAATTATTTCATCTGGAATTTTTAATTTTAATAACTTAGCAACACTTAAGGCAGTAACTAAAGCATCTTGATTAATTTCATGAGGTGGTTCTTCATCGCATTCAACCAAACAATATTCATCTTTATAGCCGTGATAAGTAAATTCTCTATTTTTAGATTCTTCAAAAGCTGCAGCAACATCAACATAACCTTGTTCACCTGCAACAGCTCTTAATCTTCTTTTAAATTCTGTTTCAAATTTTTCTTCCTTAAATTTAGTAGAACAATTGCAGAATAACTTCTTGCTAGATAACTGCTGATGTATTTCTAATCCAATTTTTAAATTTAAATCTTGGTAATCAAACATCTTCTATCACCTTAATAATATTTGAAACAAAAATTTTTGCATTTTTTAATGACTCTTCTGCAGGTTCTTTATTTGCCTGTGGAATTGTTTTATAAGTAAACTTACCTCTTTTAATTTTTAAATCCTTGAATATTTCCAATAAATAATCTGCTTTTATAATCATTTCCTTATAAATTTCAAGCAATTTCACATCAAGGATTCCTGTTTTTACGAAATGTTCTTCAAATTCCTCATAAGTTTTTTTGTGAACTTCTGGGAAAGATGTTTTAATATTCTTAGTTAATAAAATCGCTTTTGCGCTATAAAAAATAGCATAGTAAGAATGAGAAATAACTGAGCTGTAAAATGTCATTTTATCATCTATGTCAAAAGATTGCTTTGAATCTAAATCAAAACTAAGTTTATTCAGAGTCTCTGCAATAACAATTTCATTTTCTGCTCTTTCAATGTAATTTTTTATCATTAAATCCATTTTCTATTGCCTCGTTCAAAATTTTGTAGTAAACCTCTCCACCATATAGTAAAAGGTTATTTTTAACTATTTCTTTTCCATAATTAGCCTCTTTATTCAAAAGCATTTCTAGAAACTCTGATTTTTTGAAAACATAAAGATGTATCTTGGGGATATTTAATTCGCATATTAAATCGAGATTAGCATAAACTTTCTTTGGCTCTAACTGATCCTCAATTATAATCACAACATCCATATCTGATGTTTGTTTTTGTTCATTTTTTGCATAGCTTCCTGTTATTATAAATGTGTAAAAATTTACCGGGATTTTATCAGCAACTTTTTGTAAGTCTTTATATGGAACATTTTTTTGTCTCCACGCAACATATTCAGCAATAAATCCTGCATAAATTTGCGTTTTCAATGTTTTAATGTTAAGGGAATAAAGAACAACATTACCAGCTTTTTCCTCTGTTAAAATATTTTCTTTGACAAATTCTTTCAGAGAGTTATAGATATAGCTTTCAGATTTTTTTCCTGTGAACTTTTTTATATCTTTAAAAGTAAATTTTTTCCAAGGTTCTTTTATGAATTGTAATAAAATTTCATATTGTTTATTTAACATTTTATAAATCCTATTAATAAGATTAATTAATCCTATTTTTAGGAATATATAAATGTTTTGATTTTTGAAAATTATATAAATTTTAACGTTTCCA
>JBBSZT010000081.1:0-4694 GCA_038044585.1 Nanobdellota archaeon | reverse complement strand
TGTGGGAGACAGGATTCGAACCTGCGTAGGCACTAAGCCGCACGATCTTGAGTCGTGTCCATTTGGCCGCTCTGGCACTCCCACTTAAATTATGCTAATAAAAAGCCTTATATAAATTTAATCTTAATCAATTTTATGAAATACTTATTAATATTAAATAAATTTGAATTAAGCAAAGAAAGGTTAAAAGATAAGATTAAAGCAGAATTAAATGATTCTAAATTTTATGAGGATAATGGTTTAATCCTAGGAACACAACAAGATATTAACAAAATATTATTCTTTGAGGAAATTGAAAAAATCTTGCCTTTATATTTAGACTGGAAAAAATTAGATTTTAAAACATTCAAGCAAGATTTTAATGATTTAAACATAAAAACTCATTTAGTTAAGGTTAAATTTTTAAGTAAAATTCCAATTTCAACCAAGTCAATAATAAAAAAAGTTAATTCAGCATTAAAGCAAAGCAGATTTTCAGAACACCCTGAAAAAGTGATTTATCTTGAGATTATTAAAAAAGAAAAACCTTATTATAGGATATTTATTATACCATATTTATACTGGGAGAAATTTAAAATGGGAAAGGATAAATTAAATGTTGAAGTTGTTTTGGAAAATCCAGAAGATAAAGAAGAAATTAAGGATTTCTTGAGATTATGTTATATCTTTAATCTTCCTTTGAATATTCTAACTAATAAAAACATTAATAATTTGATTGATAAAGCCAAGGAAGAAGCAAAAGGTATTCCTTATGAAAAATTTATATTGGATATAAATAAAAAATTAGAAGGAATTAAAATTGGATTCAGCATTAACTCTAAACTTGATGAACAAGATTTTAAGAAATTTTATAACGAAAATAAAAACAAAAAAATACTTTTAATATTTGGCAATGAAAAATTTGGATTAACTCAGGAATTAAGAGATAAATTAGATTTCAGTTTTAGATTAACAAAAGAAACTAAAAAACCTTTAAGATCAAGTCATTCTTTATCTTATGTTTTAGGATTATTAAATTAATGTTTATTCTCAGTCATATGAACGATTAAACCACGCTCTCCAAGATAATAATTCACTTCATCCATATATGCATGAATAAAAGATGTACCTGTTCCATTATTTGTAGTTGGTTTTTCTCTATTTGCAAATTCATAAAAATCTAAAAACTTTCTTTTTACATCCTTTTCCCTATGTTTTAATATAAATGGTATAAAAACACTATCAATTACTCCGCCTTCATCTTCAATTAATATATCTAAACTTAAATCATTAATCTTATAAGCGAAAATAACTTTTTTATCTGGATTACGTTTATTTCCATGTTGGTATGCATTTAAAATAGCTTCATATAAAGGAGTATAGATGTTTTCAGGATAACCAGATTCTTTAAACTTTTTTATCTCCCCATTTATTAAAGAATTAATTTCCTTACTATCGCCAGCTTTAATATTTAATTCTTTTACTTCATAACCTATGGGAATTGAAACTTTTCTTTGTGCTATTTCTGCTAGATTAATCTCTCCTTTATCAATTATTTTTCTGACTATAGAATCCGGATTTTCTAAGTTAAATAAATCTATTTCATTGACCATTTTTAAAATTTATCCATAAACTTGTTAAATCAAAATAAGGTGATATTACTTTATAACTTTCATTTACAGCAAATAAATCTATCCATTTTTTCTTTTCACCTATATGAAGCATCGCATCCAATACCTTTCTTTTATATTGATCAAATGCTTCTGGGAGCATATTTGGAATAAGCAACTTAAAATCAATATCACTATTTTCATTATCCCATTTAGAATCTGTAGCATGAGAACCTATTAGATAAACACCTTTAACGTTCCTTAAATTTTCTAGTTCATGTTCAAAACTATAACCTTTACAAAAAGGTTCTAATTCAGACACATAAATATAATGAGCCATCTTTAATTTAAATTCAAGCTCTTCTGTCGGCTTCCCATCTTTAATATAACGTGGATTTGGCATTATATTTTAATAGTTTATTACTTTTTAAATCTTTCTATTATGTTACTACTATTAGATAGAGATGATACCAAAAGGTTTATATAGTAATATTTTAACAAAAATGTTATGACAACCTTAATCAGATTAGAAGATGTACATAAAATTTACAAATTAGATGAGGTTGAAATCCCTGCAATAAATGGGATTAGTATTACAATTAACAAAGGAGATTTTGTAGCTATGATGGGTCCTTCTGGATCTGGAAAAAGCACTGCTATGAATCTAGTTGGTTGTTTAGATACCCCAACAAAAGGAGAAATATTTCTAGATAAATATAATATCTCGCATTTAAGTGAAAGTGATTTAGCACAAATAAGAGGAAAGAAAATTGGTTTTATATTTCAGACATTTAATTTAATTTCAAGTTTGACTGCTTTGGAGAATGTTGCCTTGCCAATGACATTTCAGGGCGTTTCAAGAACTGAAAAAACAGAGCATGCTAAAAAATTATTAAATTTAGTTGGTTTAGGCGATAGAATGAATCATTTACCAGGTGAATTATCTGGTGGACAAAAGCAAAGAGTTGCAATTGCACGCGCTTTGATAAATGATCCTGAGATAATACTTGCAGATGAACCTACTGGAAATTTGGATACTAAAACAGGGGATGAAATAATGAATCTATTAAAAACATTAAACAAGCAAGGCAAAACAATTATTTTAGTTACCCATAATCCTGATTTATCAAAATTAGCAAATAAAGTTATTCATATTAAAGACGGCAAATTATATCATGGAGGATAAAATGAAAACTGGAGAATTGATTTTTTTTAAATTGAGAAATGATCCTAGATTTACTCAATGGGGATTTTTTGGAATTAGTTTAGATCAATTTAAAGAAAGACATCTTGTAACAGACAGTGACAAAAATTCTTTCGAATATTATTTTCAAGTGAAGTTTAATCCAAAAAATAGAGAGTATTTTTACAAAAATGCAAGAAAATATATGCAAGAACTCAATATATACAAAATCAAAAAAATTGATAAAAAATCATTGGAATATGCATTAGATCCTTTAGCATTGGAGGAAAACTTATGAAAAAATTATTATTAATATTAATGTTCTTACTTGTATTAAACTTAGTTAGCGCTCAAGTTGCAATTAAAGAAGTAACATCACAACCAGATAAAGTTCAACCTGGTGAAAGAATTACATTAAGTATATTACTGGAAAATGTAGAGAATAAAGATATTAAAAACGTTGCTATAAAATTAGATTTAACTAATTTACCATTTGCACCAGTAGATTCTGCAACAGAGCAGGTTTTAGATCAAATAAATAATGAAGATTCAAGGTTAGTTGTCTTTAATTTAATTACATTGCCTGAAGCAGAGTCCAAGATATATAAAATCCCGGTGAAGATAAGTTATGATAATATCAGTAAGGATACAATAATCAGCATAAACGTTGAAGCTAAACCAAAATTAGATTTAGTTTTGGAAGATTCTCAAGTTGTCAAAGTTAATGATAATGGAAAAATTATTATAAAATTAGTAAATCTTGGATTAACTGGAGTTAAATCATTAAGATTAACTTTATTGCCAAATCCAGATTATGAAATTTTATCAACAAATACAATTTATATAAGCAATATAGATGTTGAAGATTTTGAAACAGCTGAATTTACAATAATTCCAAATCAAAGAAATCCAAAGTTATTATTTAATTTAAATTATAAAGATACAAACAATGAAGAGTATGCAGAAAATAAGCAAATACAATTGAATGTCTATACTCTTGATGAAGCTAAGAAGCTTGGATTGGTGCAGAATAACATACTATTTACAATTTTAATTCCAGCAATTGCATTAATATTAATTTACATTGCTTATAGAAGATTTAGAAAAAAATAAATCTTTAAAGGAAAAATATGGATTTAGAAATAATAACAGAAAGAGAATCAAGTCCATTTAGACATGTCTTTCCAGAAAAATATACAAATGGAAGGAGATATGGTACGAATTTAAAGAACATGCAGTTAGTGATAAGTGAATTATTAGAAAATTTAAGTTTGGGAAAAAACATAAGAACATTAGAAGTTGGAGCAGGGCATGGGCAAGAACCATCAAAAGCGCTTTTTGCTTTAGGAGCAAATCCATTTACATTAGATGCAGATTGGAATGATTATTGCACAGGAATTCCAACAACTGAAGATTTGGATAAGATTGGAGAAGCTCGATTATATCCTATGTTAGCAGGAAAAAATGGGATAACTCATTATTTAGGAGATGTTGCATTTATAAGAAATAATAAAAGTCAGTTAAAAGATAAGGAATTTGATTTGCTTTTTTATTGGGGGAGCATTCATACAGGAGGTTTTTGTTCTTCTATTGATATAAGCAAAACTACCACTTATGAATTTAAGAAAGATATTTCCTTAAAGGAGAGGTTAGAGGCTCCAATTAAAAATGTAAATAATAAAGGATATATGGCTTATATTTCTGAGTTTTTTAATCGTACTGGAGACCTTGAAATTCACCCAAAAAACATAATTAACCTTAATGGCGATATGTTGGATGTTCTTTTACTTTGGGCAAATCATGAAAATAGAAAACCTGTAAAAGCTTTGATTTTTGGATTAAATCCAGATTTTGCTTTCGAGTATATAAAAGAAAATGTCATAAAAGAAAGGTTGTACCCTGATTTAACCGAGATAGAGATA
>JBBSZT010000080.1:0-8006 GCA_038044585.1 Nanobdellota archaeon | reverse complement strand
TTTAACAGATCCAACTGGAATTTATTTCCAATATAAAGCAACTGCAATTGGTGAAGCTGAAAACGAAATTAAAGATATATTAAATAAAGAATATAAAGATACAATGGATTTGGAAGAAGGATCAAAGCTTGCTATTCGCGCTTTAAAAAAAGTTCTTGGAAAAGATTTTGATATTAAAAGAGTAGATGGCGCTTACATAAAAATGGATGAAAAAAAGTTCAAGAGAATTGATACTAAATATTTAACAAAATTAATGAAATAAAATGATTGACATAGATGAAGCAGTAACTGCAAAGATTAGTTTGCAAGGATTAAATTTTGAGATTCTTGTAGATTGTGAAAAAGCGATGGAGCTTAAGCATGGAAAAGATGTTCCATTGGATGATGTTGTTTTAACTCCTGAAATATTCAAAGATGTTAAAAAAGGCGAAAAAGCCAACGAGCATGAACTAAAAAGATTGTTCGGAACAGATGATAAGAAACAAATAATAATAAAAATAATAAAAGAAGGAGATATACAATTAACAAAAGAGTATAGAGATAGATTAAGGGAAGAAAAACGCAGAAGTGTAATTAACTTGATTCATCGTTACTCAATTAACCCAACAAATAATTTACCACATCCTCCTCAAAGAATCGAAGCTGCAATAGAAGAGGCAAAAGTTAAAATAGATGAATTCAAAAAACCAGAAGAACAAGTAAAAGAAATAATACTAAAAATAAACCGTGTTTTGCCAATAAGATATGAAATTCGAGATGTTGAAGTAAGAATACCTGCTAAATTTGCAGGAAAGACTTATCCAATATTAAAGCAATTCGGAACAATGTTAAAAGATGAATGGCAGAATGACGGAAGTTTATTAGCTGTTTTGGAAATTCCAGCTGGATTAACTTCAGATTTATTTGATAAATTAAATTCATTAACACACGGAGAGGTTGAAAGCAAAATAATTGCAACAAAATGACAAAATTATTAGTAAAGGAACATGAAATTGTAGTGCCAGGACAAGAACTGGCTGAAGGAATGGACTTTTTACCAAGTATAGGAACTTATAGAGACCAAGATAATATAGTTTCTTCAAAGTTAGGAATTATAAGTGTAAATAAAAATATAATAAAAGTAATTCCATTAACTGGAAGATATATTCCTAAAATAGATGATGTTGTTATCGGAAGAGTTGTTGAAATAGGATTCTATGGATGGAGCGTTGATATTGGCTCTGCATATCCTGCAACATTATCAATAAGAGATACTACTGAATTTATTGATAAAGGCGAGAATTTAACAAAGTATTATGATTATGGAGATACAATTGCAGCTGGTGTTGTCAGAGTTGCAAGATATAATTCAATTGATATTACAACAAAAGGGCCTGGATTAAGAAAATTAATCGGTGGAAAAGTAATTGAAGTAACTCCTAGCAAAGTTCCAAGATTGATTGGAAAACAAGGCAGCATGATTTCAATGATCAAAGATGCTAGTGGATGTAATATTCTAGTCGGACAAAACGGAAGAGTCTGGATTAAAGGAACTAGCTTAGAAAAGGAAAACTTAGTTACAAATACAATAATGAAAATTGAACAAGAAAGCCATATAGATGGATTAACTGATAAAATAAAGAATCTACTTGAAAAGGAGAATAAAAATGGCAAGTTATGATAAAAGATTTTCAGGAAGAAAATTTGATGATATGAGAGAAATAGAAGCAAAAGTAGGAATTATTAAAAGAGCAGACGGAAGTGCATTATTTAAAATAGGAGATACAATAGCAATAGCTGCTGTTTATGGTCCAAGGGAATTACATCCGAGATTTTTACAGAATCCTGAAACAGGAATTTTACGCTGTAATTATGATATGACTTCATTCTCAGTACCAGAAAGAAAAAGACCTGGTCCAAACAGAAGAGGAGTTGAAATTTCATTAGTTACTGAAAAAGCATTATTGCCTGTAATGGAATTAAAACAATTTGCAAATTCAGTTGTTGATGTTTTTATAGAAATAGTTCAGGCAAATGCAGGAACAAGATGTGCTGGAATTTCAGCTGCTGCATTGGCATTAGCTCATGCAGGTATTCCAATGAAAGATTTGGTTGCTGCTATTTCAGTTGGAAAAGTAGGTGGAAAAGTTTTAATTGATTTAGACAAGGAAGAAGAAGATGTTGAAGATGCTACTGATATTCCAATTGCAATGACTGGAAGAAAAAATGAAATTACATTATTGCAGTTAGATGGTAACTTAACTAAAAAAGAATTAGTAGAAGCAATGAAATTAGCAAAGCAGGGATGTGAAAAAATAAATAAAATACAGCAAAAAGCATTAAAAGATGCTTACAAGAGTGAGGTAGAATGAATAACGAATATATATTATCATTAATCCAGCAAGACAAAAGAGTAGATGAAAGAAAATTTGACGAATACCGTAAAATTATAATAGAGACAAATGTTTCAAAGAATGCAGAAGGTTCTGCAAGATGTAAAATAGGTGATACAGAAGTTATTGTTGGTGTAAAGATGAATGTAGGAGAACCTTATCCTGATTCGCCTGATGAAGGAACAATTATTGTTACAGCTGAACTTTCTCCAATAGCCTCTCCTTTGTTTGAACTTGGTCCTCCTGGATCTCAAGCAACAGAGTTAGCAAGGATTGTAGACAGAGGAATTCGTGAAAGTAAGGCAATTGATTTTAAAAAATTATGCGTCAAAGAAGGAGAAAAAATCTGGATGGTGTTCATTGATATTTATCCATTAAACGACGATGGTAATTTAATAGATGCAAGTGTTTTGGCAACATTGACTGCTTTAAAACATGCAAAATTCCCAAAGATTGAAAATGATAAAGTTTTGTTTGGTGAATGCTCAGACAAGAAACTACCATTAAATAAAACTCCAGTAACATTCACATTTGGAAAAATTGGAGATAAAATATTATTGGATCTTAACTCAAAAGAAGAAAGTGTCATTGATTCAAGATTAAGCGTTTCTGTTTTTGAAGGAAATATACATGCAATGCAAAAAGGCGGAGACAAAGCAATAAGTCCAGAAGATGTTGAAAAAATGGTTGATATTGCCATTAAAAAAGAAAAAGAATTAAGGAGCATGATAAAATGATTGATACAAGCATATTTACAAAATATGAAAAAGCAAGAATTATTGGAGCAAGGGCATTGCAAATATCAATGGGAGCTCCTCTGATAATTAGCATGAAAGAAGAGGATTTTGAAAAAATAAATTATAATCCGATTGCATTGTCCAGAGCAGAATTTGAAAAAGGAGTTTTGCCAATAACAATTAAACGCCCTTTGCCAAAAAAACATTAAGATGAAATATAAAATAGATCATATAAACAGAATTATAATAAGTAATGAAGAAGTAAGCATAACTAAATTAGAGTATAAGAGGGATGAGGATATTCTCCATTTAAGAACTGGTGAAACAATTCATTTGAATTCAGAAGGTTATTTACATCCAAGATTAATGGATTATGATAATGGCCAATTTAAAAGAATATTAGACAAATTTGATGGTAAGATAGATTTAAATGATTTAAAAGAACTTAAATCATTGGAAATTATTTTACATAATAGCATAAGTTAATTTTTTTGCAAATAATTAGATTTATAACTTTTTCTAAAATAGTTTTTTTATGGAAGAGTATAAAGGAAAATTAATACACTGTAATGGAATAAGACCTTGTCAAGAACCAGCAGAAGAACTTAAAAATTATATTGAACAAAATGGGATTGATGAAGAATCATTCAAGAACATATTTTTTAAAGATGATAACTTAGAATATATTCAAAATTCTGCCAAAGCTTATGGAATTCATTTTCATATTGCAACCCATTCTATTCCTACAGACAGCTGCCAAGAAAAAGCAGATATAACAGGATTACCATTAGAAAGAGTAATTAAAGGTGTATATTTAGAAGATATTAAAACAGAACTGGTTTATGCGCTAGCAATTCCAGGAAATAGAACATATGTGAAAAGCAAACTTGCAGAATTTCTTAATATTGATAATGATGAAATTGAATCAAGAATTAGAAAATCAAGATGGTTACCCATACATATAAAATCAGGAACAGTACATCCTTTTGTAAATCCTCAAAGTTTTACACCAGATGGAAAGCTTGAATATGTATTATTTGATGAAAACCATTTGGAAAAAAGAAGAACAGAAATGGGTTTAGATGATTTTTCATTTACGACACATCCAAGTACAGGTTATGATAACCACAGGATTTCAATACAAATGAATTACTGGGAGGCTTTCTTGATTTTAGATGATAAATTTGGTCATGAAAGAATAAAAAAGATAGATCTAGTTTAAAAGAAAATTATTATTAATATAGATAAGATTATCATATTTCCAAAATCTGCAATTGATGTTGTTATTGGAACTAACAAATTATTCGGATCTTCTTTACGTTTGAAGAAATACATGCTTCCTAAAACAGAGATTAATATTAATAAGATAACCAACAATATTGCATCTAATACTGCAATCAAAAATATTTTATAGCTTATCATTAAATCTAATTTATAGCCTGAATTAACAGAAATTATAAACGAAATAATTACACTTGTTATTGTAGTAATCATTGCTATGATAAATATTTGCATAAACAATTCTCTTAATTTTTCATTCTTCCAAACTTTTCCGTGAACTTCTCCCCTGTGCAGCATTGTTGCAAATTTTGATGATAAAATTATTCCGTAATCACCGAACATATCATTCAATGTTGGCATAAGAATAATTAATGGAATTATTGATAAGAAAACTGTTTTTATGTGTTCTAAAACAAGTCCTCCCATTGAACTTAATATTGAAGCAAGTAAAACAATTTTTAAACTCTCTCTTATTATTGTTTTTGCAACGTTTGCATGAGGACCATATTCCTTAACATAGAATAATGTTTTCTTGGAAATTCCATATTTATGATGAATCTTATAAAATAAAGAAGAATGTTTTGATTTCTTTACCTTTCTTAATTTCTCTAAATGTTTTCTTACTGTGCTTAATTCTCTCTTTTTTATTATTCTCATATTATTATTAATGTAATAAGCAATGAAATAATACTTATTATATCTCCTGTTGAAGTTATAAATGGACCCATTATATTATTTGGATCATGCCCTTTCTTAAAAAAATAAAAAGTTAAAACTAAAGTAAGTGGAATTTCAATAGCATTTGCAATCAAACCAACAATTATAGGAATTAAAATTATTATTGGTGTGTTGGTATGAAAGAAAATAATGTTTACTAAAAAAGCAGTTAATCCTAAAGCAATTGATGTAACCAATGCGAGCAAGAAAGAAGCTATAAAATTGCCTCTTGTAGCTTTTGTATTAAGCTTGTTTGGATTAACTACACCTAAAAATAAACCAGAGCTTAAACGTGCTGCAAAAGACCCGCTTAAATTATTCCTCATTTCCAATAACCCTGGAAGAATCACAAAAATACCTGGGATAAGAAATATTTGTTTAGTGTATACTGCAAGAATTGTTCCTGCAATCAAACCTCCTATTATGGAAACAATTTGTGTTGATAAAATTTCCTTAAAGTTTTTATCAAAAATACTCATATTTATATAAAATTTATCTGAATTATATATCTTTCTATAATTAATTTAAGGAATATATCTCAACCCTATAATTCAATTCCTAAAACTTTTAATATAAAATCTTCAATCTCTTTTAATAAAACATTTATATACTACCCATTACCCACTATTTACTATGAAAAACGAAACAGCATTTTTAGAAGTATTTGGAGAAAATTCTGTAATGAAAGTATTAGATTTTTTAATAACTTATCAATTATTTGATTACCCTTTAACAGAAATAGCTAAAAATTCTGAAGTAAGTTATTCTACTTTACAGACCTTTTGGAATAAATTAGTTAAAAATAACATTGTTGTAAAGACAAGAAGGATTAGAAAATCGAATTTATTTAAACTAAATACAAATAACCCTGCAATAAAACAATTAATAAAATTAGATTGGAACTGAATTAAAGTATCAAAAAATTCTACTTAACATTATATGAAAAGGTTATTTTCTTTAAAATTACTCTTTGATTTGATTGTTCAAATATTATATTAAAATTATCAAAGAATGCTAGCCTTCCTAATAGAACAGGGATTTCTGAATTTTCCTGTAAAAGAACTTTAATTGGCAATCTAAATTCATATTTTTCATGACCTTTTTCAATTTTTATATTGACATGAGAATCTGCGGTTCTTGCTTTTCCTCCAACACCCGTAGATTCGTCTTCTTTCTCAAGTCTTAAACCAAGAATTTCTGCCATCTCTTTTGGGATTACTGAGATGTCTGCTCCAGAATCGATTAAACCAACAACATCGATTGACTCTTTATCACTCTTCAAAACTATAGGGATGTATGGGGCTTTTATTATGGTTCCATTTGGTCTCTTTACTTCTTTATACTTAAAACTCATAGACATAATATCACCTAAATTAGAAAATCATGGTTTCTTTATCTGGAACTTTAACGAGTAATGGCTTTTTTTCTCTTAATAATTCCTTAGATTCTTTGTAAACTTTTTTTAAATTTTTATCATGAGAGATTATTTTGTTATCACTAATTGCAATCCATTGTCCCACAAACTTACTTAAATCTGCTTGCATATAAAAATTATAGTTTTTTTCTATCATACATACTAAAGAGACTTTGATGTTTATAAAACTTACTAAGGAGTATATCTTAACATTGTTCTTGGATAAGCAATTGCATCTTTAATATTGTCTAAACCGCAAATCCATGCTATTAATCTTTCTACACCCATTCCAAAACCAGCATGAGGAACGCTTCCGTATTTTCTTGTATCTAAATAAAATCCATAATTTTTTGGATCTTCACCCTGTTCTTCTAATCTTGCAATAATTTTTTTAGGATCTGGTTCTCTTTCTGATCCTCCAATAATTTCACCATAACCTTCTGGAGCAATGAAATCACATCCTAAAACAACTTTTTTATCTTTTTCATCCTCTTTCATGTAAAATGCCTTGACAACTTTAGGATAATGAGTTACAATAACAGGCGTATCATATAAACTTGATAATTTATCTTCTTCTATTGTCCTTAAATCCTTACCCCATTCTATTTTTACCTTGCATTTATCTTTTAATAATTTTAATGCTTCTGTATAAGTTATTCTTGGAAATTTCTTATGTAAAGATGGTTCTAATTTTTTTACGTCTCTTTCTAATATTTTTAATTCTTCTTTATTGTTTTTTATAACTTCTTGTATAACATATTTAATTAAAGCTTCTCCGTAATTTTGAATATCATCAAAACCTTCCCATGCAACTTCCATTTCAGCATGCCAATATTCTGTTAGATGTCTTGATGTTTTAGATTTTTCAGCTCTGAAAGAAGGTGCAATACAGTATACTTTTTCTAAAGCGAAAATAGCAGGTTCTGCGTATAACTGCCATGTTTGTGCGAGAAATAACTTTTTTCCAAAATAATCTAAATGAAACAATGTAGAACCTCCTTCAGCTTGAGTACTTTGAATAATTGGAGATTGAAATTCGTAAAAATTGTTATTATGAAAGTAATCGTGAATTGCTTTGAATATAGTTGAACGTATTTTTAATACTGAAGTTTGTTTTCTTGATCTTAGCCATAAATGCCTGTTATCTAATAATAGTTCTGGAGACTGGTCTTTGTTTATTGGAAAAACTTCTGCAAATTGTATTACGTTTAATTTTGTTACTTGAATTTCGTAGTTTGTTGGAGCTCTTTTGTCTTCTTTTAATTCTCCTTCTATTTCTACTGAAGATTCTATTAAAACTTTATTTGCATCATCCCATTCTTTTTTACTTATTTTATCTTGTTTTATTACAGCTTGAATGATGTTAGATGAATCTCTTATTACTAGAAAAACCATGTCTTTTTGTTTTCTTTCTCTGTAAACCCAGCCGTGAATAGAAACTTTACCCTTTCCTTTTTTTATTGCCTCTTCTATTGAAATAAACAT
>JBBSZT010000079.1:0-5274 GCA_038044585.1 Nanobdellota archaeon | reverse complement strand
ATGTCGCAATAATGTATTCTGGTGGAAAAGATAGCACATACGCTATTGAATATTGCCAAAATAAAGGATGGAATATAAAATATTTGATTAGCATAAAACCAAACAGAAGAGATTGTTATTTATACCATTTTGCAACAGTCGAACTTACTCAAGAATTAAGTAAAATCTTAGGATATAAACAATTTTATTTACCATGCACAGTAGCTGATCCTGAAAAAGAAGCCCAGATTGTCAAAGAAGTTGTTGAAAAAAATAAAGTTGATGCTTTAGTTTTAGGAGGAATTGGATTGCAAGAAACTCAATTAAAAAGTTTACAAAAAACTTTACTCCCATTAAAAGTTGAAGTGTTTGCAAGTCATGCTGGAGAAGATCATGAAATTATTTTTAGAGACATGATTAATAAAGGTTATGAAATAATGATTAGTCAAGTTGCTGGTGATGGTTTGGTTAATTGGTTAGGAAAAACTATTACTAAAGAAAACTTTGAAGATCTTAAGAAAGATTCAATTAAATATGGGTTCCATTTATTGTTTGAGGGAGGATTTGCAGATAGCATTGTACTCTCTGCACCAATATTTGGTAATAAAAAGATTATTTTAGATGAGATAGAAAAAGTTGTTGAAGATAAATATTGTGGCCATATTATTGTTAAAAAATTACATATAATTGAGCAACCTACAATACCTTATATTCGCAATAACCGATTTTCTTAATAAGATTTTTTCTTTTATACTTGGCTAGGAATACCCTAGGAAATTTATAGCTATTTTTAATATTTTATCATAATAAATTTAACTTGGTCTTGTAATTTTTAAATTTTAAAACAAAAGATTTATAAATATGTCTATCCTATGTATAGACATGCAAAACCTAATTGTTAAAGAACAAATTAGAAAAAAAGTGGCACGATCTGGAAATGGAGGAGCTGTCTGGGTTCCAAAAGATTGGCTGGGAGAAGAAATAATAGTCACAAGGATAGAAACCCCAAAATTATCTTTAGAAGAAGAGATTATAAATATTCTTTTACCCTATTTAAAAGACATTTCAGGAATTTTTCTATATGGATCATATGCAAGAAAAGAAGAGATAAAGGATTCTGATATTGATGTTCTAGTCATAGCTAAAAATGCATATAAAATAAAGAACAATAAAAAATTCGATATAAATTTTATTGAAATAAAAAAAATTAGGGAAGCAGTTCAAAAAGATCCTTTCATTTATGCAATAATCAACGAGGCCAAGCCAATTATTAATAGTTATTTATTAGATGAATTAAAAGGAAATAAAAAAAATTTTAAAGATTTTATCAAATGGTTTAAAGAAACAACAAATGATAGCATTAAAATTGCTAAGGAGTTTATCGACTTAGATGAGATGGAATCAAACTATTTAACATCTTATAATGTTATATATTCGGTGATATTAAGGTTAAGGGGGATATTTTTAATAAAATCAGTTTTAAATAATGATAAATTTTCAAATTCTTTTTTCAAAAAATTTATAATTAAACTTATTCCAGAATTTGAATTCAAAAAAACCTATAAAATTTATAAAGATTTAAGAGATAATAAAAAAATAGCAAATGTAAAGATAGGAATAGGCATAGTAAAAAAGCTTTTAGAAATTTTGGAAATGGAGGTTAAAAGTTTAAATGACAAACAGAAAAAATAGGTTAAAAAAGGGAGTTAAATCATTGCAAAAACAAATAGAATTACACGAAGAAAAATTAGAAAAAGCAAAAAAAGAAGGTAAACAAGAATTAACAAGTTATTATGAAAAAGAAATAAAAAATATGAAGGAATATAAAAAGAAAAAAGAAAAATCGCTTAAAAAATAAAAGTTTTTTTCTATAAATAATTTCTATTTATTATTAATTTCTTTTAATAATTTTGGTATTTCTTTAACACTATCGACAATGTAATCCGCACCTTGTTTCCTCAACAAAATCCCGCTAGTATGCCCTGTTAAAACACCGATATTCTTAACTCTGGCTTTTTTCCCAGCAATCATATCATAGATTGAGTCACCAACCATAAAATCAACTTTACTATCTTCCAGTTTTTCAGCCTTAAAAATTTCGTCTGGCCAGGGCTTGCCATGCTTGACATCATCATTGCCAATTATAAATTTAAATAACTTTGAATCTATTTCAGCACCTTTTAATAATGCCAAAACATTTTTATGAGAAGAATTACTTAATACAGCAAGATCATAATTTTTTTTTAATAACTCTAATGTCTTTACTATACCTGGAATTTGTCTTGCATATTTATATGTTCTATTTACTAAAAATTGATCATGCAATCTTGATATATCATCCATTTTATTTTTATCTATATTTGGAGCAATTAATTCAATTAATCTGGTGTGGGGCATTCCAAATAATGTAACTAAAAATTTAGGTTTTTTTAATTTTAACTTAAATCTTTTTAAAGCTTCATTATAAGCAATAATATGTGCTTTATCAGAATAAATTAATGTATCATCAAGATCAAAACATATTAATTTCTTATTCAAAATATCACCTCTGAATTTTTATTAAAGTGTTGGTATATAAAGATTTTGAAAAGGTTTATATAGGAATAATAGAAATTACATTTTATGGTTTTAGAATCTTTGATATTCCCAGTTAAGGCTGAAAATAAACCATGGGAATTATTTTTTCTTGGATTATTGTATGCTTCTGTAGGAATTTTACTTTCATTATGGATATTTAGAAGTGAAGCAAGCATGATTATGGTATTATTAACTGTTATTGCAGTAATTCCTCTAGTTTATAGAACATTTAAGAGAGAAGAAAAGAAAGATACTATAGTTAGAGGAGAGAGAAATTTGTTAAGAGAACATGGAAAAGCCTTAAAATTTTTAATGTATTTATTTTTTGGCTTTATAGTTGCTTATGCGTTATGGTTCGTTTTTTTACCACAAGATACAAGTTTTAGTTTATTTCGAGTACAATTAAATACTATTAATCAGATTAATTCTAACGTAGCCGGAAATGCAATAAGTAATGGTATTTTATTTCGCATATTTTTTAATAACTTAAAAGTATTATTTTTTGCAATGTTATTCGCATTTTTCTATGGCGCGGGAGCAATATTTATTTTAACATGGAACGCTTCTGTAATCGGAGCTGCCATAGGTGAATTTTCTCGAGACAAAATTTCAACCCTAGGGAGTTATGCATTCAGCATTCCTTTTGCAATAGGGCGTTATATGACTCATGGTGTTTTTGAAATACTTGCTTACTTTGTTGGGGGTTTAGCAGGCGGAATAATTTCAGTAGCAATAATAAATCACGATATTAATTCTGATAAATTTAAAATTATTATGAAGGATAGTTTAGATCTAATTTTAATTAGTGTAGCATTACTAATCGTAGCTGCTTTCGTAGAAGTATTTGTTACACCTATAATCTTCAGTTAAATAGTAATGTATATAAATAGTTCTCATTTTTTATCTAAGAATGGGGGAAGAGGTTTTAGAACAAAGAAAAGAGAAAGTTAAGAATTTCTTAAATAATAATTTAAAATTAGAGAATAAAACTTTAATTTATCTAGGAATTTATTTACTCTTGGTCTTAGTAATCTATTTAAAATTTGGAGATATGTTTAGGATAGGTAAAAACTTTGTTTTTATCATTACACCGATAATTTCAATTATATTGTTTTTATTAAATAAGAAAACCGCAGCCTTGCTGTTTAGCATAATAAGTTTTAGTTTTATATTAAGATTGCAGAATCTGCCTTATTTGATAGATATTACAACTAACTTATATATTCCAGCAGATCCTGATGCAATGGCTTTTTTGAGATATGTTAAATATATTTTAGAGCATGGACAAATAATGGGTATAGATTATCTGCGTTATTATCCTGATGGTTTTTCTGGAACACAGGAGTTTAGTTTTTTAGGTCATTTTATTGTTTATTTATATAAATTTTTACATGTCTTCATTTCTAGTATTACAATAGAATTAACTGATATAATTTATCCTGCAATAGCTTTTGCAATTAGTATGGTATTTTTCTTTTTGCTTGTAAAGAAATTATTTAATGATAATATCGCATTACTTTCTACTGCTTTACTAGCTGTAATTCCAAGTTATTTATTTAGAACATTAACTGGAATTTCAGATAAGGAAGCTCTAGCAACAATATTTTTCTATGCTGCATTTTATTTTTATGTTGTTGCCTGGTCATCTGAAACAAATAAAAAAAGAATTATTTATGGAAGTTTAGCAGGAATTTCAACAGGTTTAACATCATTAATTTGGGGGGGAGGTGCGTTTATATTTTTAACAATTGGATTATTTACTTTGATTGAACTTTTCTTGGGAAAATTAGAAAAAAAAGAGCTTAATTATTATTTACCGTGGTTATTTTTCTCAGTAATTATACTAATGCTGTTTTTCCCAGAAAAGTTTACTTTTGGTAACCTAATTTTATCGACAACAACAGGTTCTGCATTAATTGTGCCATTTATTTGGGTAATCAATGTATTATTATTTGATTTAGATTTATTAAAAATAAAAAATAAAATTGAGAATAAGATTCCAAAATCAGTATTCAGTTTTTTATTATCTTTAATTATAATGGTTATATTTATATCAATATTTTATGATATCTCATTTTTTTCATATAGAATAACAGATACATTTAACACATTAGTAAAGGCATTTGCAACAGACAGGTGGGTTAAGACAGTTGCAGAGAACAGTCAACCTTACATAACAGATTGGATTTCTAACTTTGGAAAAACATATTTCTGGGCATTTATTTTAGGATCAATATACCTATTCTATAACATGAACAAAAATTTAAAAAAATATATTATATCGCCAATGTTAATTTATATTTTATTTCTATTTGGTTTAACATTTAGCAGATATTCTCCAAGTTCTAATTTAAATGGGATAAATCCTACATCTATTCTATTATATATCGGATCAATATTGATATTTATCTTATTTATGATTTCTGGTTATATATACTCATTTTATAAAAATAAAGAATTATTAAATGAGATATTAAAAGTTGATAAATTATACACATTTATGTTTGTATGGTTTTTTATTATGATTATAGCTGGAAGAAGTGCTGTTAGATTATTATTCATTTTTTCGCCTATAACTACAATACTGGTTTCATATCTAGTTTTTGGAATTGTTCAAGAAATTAATAAACATTTGGATAAAAATTATTATAAAATATTTACGTATGTTATAATTGGATTCTTAACATTAAGCATATTATCTGGTTTTACTGCTTCAAG
>JBBSZT010000078.1:0-6633 GCA_038044585.1 Nanobdellota archaeon | reverse complement strand
ACTTATATATAAAGCTTTCTATTTGTAACCATTTAGAAGTAGTTATTACATCAATCCCATTTATAATTTTGCAATTTCTGGGTTGCATAAAAAGTTGTATCATGGTGATATTTCTCAACAAAACGCCATAATAAAATTTCTTTCTCAGCCCTGTTCAATGCCCTTCTTACTTTCTTTCCGTTATAATTATATTGAATTGCTAAGTTTTTATTTAATTTATTATAAAAATCAACTGTTTTTTGGGTAGGTATAGCAAATGGGCACTGTTCTAACGGAATCATATTCTTATTTTCTATAAGTTCATGATGTGCAAACTCTAGATAAGCTGCGATAATATGAAAATCTAACAATGGTTCGCGTCCCTTATATAAACCACTTGATCTTGACACCCTAAATTTACATACGTGGTCTGCATCAAAATCAAATATAATTGCATATTTATCTTTTTCATTTTTAACTGGAACTGATCTTAAATTAATATCATAAGGTTCCTTATTCATCTGTTCAGAAGGGATTTCCATTAAAATATCAGCACCCATCCCAATCCCGCCGTCATCATTTTTTATTAAATCATACTTTCTAATAACAATTTTTTCCTTTTCATCTTTACTTCGTTCAGAATAAGCAAATAATTTAGCACCTTTAATACAATCAACCAAATGTATTCTTCTATGCTGGTTTTTTCTTATGCCCCAATATCCATAAGCTGCTACTTCATATTCATCAATCTTTAAAAGATCAAATAGTTTTCTTCTAATATCCAATGGTCTTTTTCCATTATTTATTACTTCTTCTAAGGTTGTTTTATTATTATTAAAATCAAGGCATCTCCCTCTTTTCAAAAAACGCTGCCATAATTGTCCTTCATCTTCTAAACTCGTATAAGGAATTTTTTGTGGAGATCTCTCTGGGATTATAGGATAATTTAGAATATAACATTGATTTTGTCTTAATTTTTCAATTATATTTAATAAACTGCCTGGCTTAATTATTCTAGTCTTGTTTTTTAATATTGATTCTATTCCAGGTTCAACAAAAAATTCTTTCTTTCCCATAAATAAGTATAATAAAGAAAAATTTAAAACTATATCTTTTTAGCAAATATCTCTACCCAACTAGTTCCCTCATCATTTGCTGTCACTGAACTTAAAACAAAAAATTTCTTTTTTAATAGCTCCTGAAGTTCAGATAATTTATAATATACATAAATGCGGGGCATATCATTATATTTTTTCTTCTTTACAACTTGCATTCCTTCACCTTCTTTAACTGCAATATAAATTACTCCTCCACGTTTTAATACACGATAAAACTCGTCTATAACTTTTGGTGCTTCATCCTTTTCTATATCAGACAATGAGGCCATACACCATATTCCATCAAAAGAATTATCTTGGAAGGACATTTTTCGCATATCCATATCTAATGCAGTTATTCCAGTTCTTCTTTTACATTCTCTAAGCATTCCCCTGCTTATATCTATTCCAGTAACATCTAAACCTTCTTGATTAAAGTACTGCAAATCTCTTCCAGGACCGCAGCCAGCATCCAAGATTTTTTTTCCAACAAGCAAAGAAATAAATTTATTTAATTGAAATTGAAGTAATTTTGGAAAAGTATAATCTGCATATGTGGTTGCTATCTTATCATATGCCTCGATTGCTTCTTTTATCTTATCTTGCATTAATAATAAACAATAGCAATATATTTAAATAATTTCTTATAATCAAGGATATGCTTGATATTTATAATAAATTACTAAAAAAGTATGGTCATAGAGGATGGTGGCCACTTTATAATTCTAAAACAGATAAATTTGAGTACAAAGCAATAATTCCAAAAACAGAAGAAGAAAGATTAGAGATTTGTCTTGGTGCTATCTTAACTCAAGGCACTAACTGGAAAAATGTTGAAAAAGCTCTGTTAAATTTAATAAAGAATAATTTAATTAACAAAGAAAAGTTAATAAAAATAAATGAGAATAAATTATCACAATTAATAAGAAGTTCTGGTTATTACAAACAAAAAACACGTAAAATAAAGGAATTTGTAAAATTTCTAGAATCTAATAAAAAAGTAACAAGAGAAAATTTGCTCAATATATGGGGAATAGGACCAGAAACAGCTGACTCAATATTGCTTTATGCCTACAATAAACCATATTTTGTTGTTGATAATTATACTAAAAGAATATTTACAAAATTAGGATATTGTAAAGAAAAGATCAAGTACGATGAATTACAAAAATTAATTATAATAAATTTACCAAAAAAAGTTAATTTGTATAAAGAATTTCATGCTTTAATTGTAGAGCATGGAAAGAACATCTAAACTTTATTAATATGCAACACATAAGTATATAGTTTATGACTAGGGTAATTATGGTTTTTAATGACAAAATCGTATTTTTTTGATCTATGATTTAAATTAATTAAATCGGTCTTAACTTTTTTTGCCATTATATAAAAATCTTGATCTCTGGTTATAATTCCTGTTGAATGATTAAATACATTAAGGAATAGAGTATAAAAAATAGCTTGATCATTTGGTGAGATTTGTCTTTTTGGATTTTTTGCAGATGATATTAAATTCTTTAGTAAAATTCTAAAATCTTTATCCATATTATCTACTGGATTTAATACTCTGTGATTATCTAACAGAAAACCTCTTAAATCTGAAGTTGCATTAACTGAATCTCTAATCCCTTTTTTAAGTAGGTTGTTATACAGTTCTTTATTATTTTGGATTAATTCTAAAATTCTTCTTATTCCACGATATTCAAAAAGTCTTTTATTTGCTCTTTGGGCATAAGATAATCTTTTTGGATTTAATAAATTTCTAAAATATACCAAACCCCAATCAATCTCTTGAACCACTTCTTTAGTGATATATAAATTTTTATTATTTGTTAATATAAGTTTTAAGCAATTAAAATATTCGCTGCTTTTTGAAAAAATTTTGTTGATAGATTCTTCTAAAACTTCTTGAGGTTTACTATTACTAAAATAAATTAAATTTTCTATGGATATAGGCATAAAAATACTAGTGTCTAGGATGATATTATCTGAAAATTGAGTTTGTTTTGCGATAAAATTAGTATAATCTTGAATATCTAAAATAACAAGTTCTTCTAAATGTTTATGATTTTCTTTTGCCTGATTCTGCGTTCTTGGGGAATATAGTTGAGCAATTTGTTGTTCTTGCATTTTCCACTTCCTAAATAATTATCTTTATATTTTATAATAACAAAACCCTTAAATTCTTTGTTACATTCTATATCGTCTCCCTCCATCCAAGAATTAGCATCATTTTCATTAACCTCATAGACATTTTTAGTTGCATGTTTTCCAAATATTTGGCTGCCTTCAATTGTTAATCTTATTTCCTTATCAAATCTTGCGACATATAAACCAAGCTCATTTATCCTTAATGTATTATATTCTATTTTACCAAAAGAATTATTTATTAAAAATATCTTTCCATCTTTTTTCTGTAATATTATATAGTTAGATTCTATGTTTTTAATTCCAAATTGTTCATTGATTTTATCAAGAATTCTTTCACTCTCTTTTTTGTTTAAAATTTTTAGATTTTCCATTTAATGATTCATCTTTCTTTTTATTAAACTAGGGTGCACTGCCTCTTTTTGTATTTCAGAATGATATTCCCCTTCATATATTCTACTTATTAAACTGTCAAAAGATTCTGATGCTAATCTAAATTCAGAGTGAAGAAGTTTTTTTTCTAGTTCTAAGTTAACTTCTTCTTCATTGTCTGATTTGAATAATAAATAAGGATTCTTATATTGATCGTACAAGATTCTTATTAAAAAAGATTGATTCATATCGGGAATACCTTCTATAGCTAATCCTTCTTTAATTAATTTCTCTAACTGATAACCTAAGAAACTGCCTGGATAAGTATATTTAGACAATGCTTTAATTACATATTCCATCTTAAGCTATCTTCTCATCCAAACTCTTTTGTTTTTTTAATTCCTTTCCCAAATCAATACCTAAGTCTTTTAATGCTTTTATATGAGCCTGTGTCAAAGCATTTACTATTTGTAATAATCTTTCTAATTCTTGCTTCTCTTTAATTAATGTAGTTAAACTGCCTTTATGAAATCCAATTTGTTCTTCATTTGTCATGTGATAATCCCCCATAGTATTGTTTTAAATCTTCACTATAATCTTCAAATAGATTTAAACCGCAAACATTTAATAAACGATCTAGAGATGTTTTTATTAATTTAATATTCTCTTTCTCGAGTCTATTAATAAGTCCAATAGCACAATTCTTTTTACCTTCAAATGGTCCGAGTAAAAGAGAGTTCTTTCTTAACCTTGGCCATAATTTGCCTTCTTGTCTGGCAAAATAACTCGCTCTTAAATAATAAATATTATTTAAATCAGGATTATTATGCGGATTATCGCTTTTTAGTATATGAATATATTTCAAAGATGCCGTATACATTTGCTTTATCTCCTTAAACTAAGTTATTACTAAATAGTTACAATATGGTTTATAAACTTTTCTATTATTTAAGTACTTCAACTGAATTCTTTACAACTAAAAACATGTTGTTGCTTACTCCAAGAACACGAGAATTGCAAGTATCACATGTTTGTTTTAATTCAGTTAATGTCTCTTTTAAAACAGCATTATCTCCTGTAAATTTGCTCATTCTAATCAACGCTAAAGCTTTATCCTGAACAACAAAACTAGTTACCTCATCTAATTCATCTTTATTTTTTAAATCAAATATCTTAAACTTATAGTCCATTTTTTGTAATTCCTGCTTTAATTCATTATCTTGCATTTCCTCAATCATCTCATTATTAACATCTTCTACAAATAAACTTTTTATCCAATTAAAAAAACTCATTTTTTAACACCCATACTATTTTTCTTTTCAATTAAAGATATTCTCTCAGCCATTCTTTTCATTGTTATTTCAGGTATTTGAAAATTACCCTTCTTTACTTTTTCAACTTCTCTTAAAAATGTTTGTTCTGCATTTTTTAAATCATAATATAAATTAAAATAACTATTGCTGCCAGATTTCATTTTTCTATCAATCTCATCTAGTTTATGTATTAAATTTTCCATATTGCGCTGTGGAATATTAATAATTTGCACAGGTTCTTCTTTCCTAACTGGTTTTTGTACAGTAGAAAAAGATTCAAGCTTTGGTTTTGGCATTGATTCCTGAGCTTTTAATCTGCGTAATACATCAATAGTTTTTTCGCGTTGCTCAGACATATTTAACCTCTTGATTATGCATAAAACTTGCTGAATTGTTCTTCTGAGAAGTTTTCTTTGATAAATTGAGCCATCATTTGATTATTAGCAAGCTCATAAATCCTCAGAGCACTTCCTATTAAACCTGATTTAAGTAATATATCACCTAATTTAGAAAGTCTTTCCTTGTCACCTGCTAATTCATAAGCATGGGCAGCATAGCTTAGCTTATTTTCATTTAAGCATTTATCCCCTACTCTAATTAATTTATCGTTATTCTTTAAAATTGCAAATACTTCAATTGCAACATCTAATTTTTCTTTCTCTAAACATACTTCACCTAACTTAGTTAATCTTGCTTCATCTTTTAATATTGAAAATGCCCTTAATGCATCTGCTAAATGTGCATCTAATAAGCATTTTTCTCCGCATTTTACTAATTTTGCAGAATCATGAGAAAAATTATATGCTAGATTATAAATCTCAATTGCTTGATTATATTGGCCACGTGAAGAAAATATATCTCCTATCTCATCTAATTTTAAGACATTTTTTGTTAATACAAATGATTTAACAGCTTGTACAAAATCTCCTCTTTTAACAAACTCGTCACCTGCTGCGTTTAATAATCCTCCCCTTGTAGAATCATCAAACATGTTTAAGTTTACGCTATCAATGCCTTTCTTTACAATGCTTGGAACAATCTTAGCAAAAGAACCAGATCCCTCATTTTCTTCAACTAATTGTCTTATATTTCTTTTTATGTCATCAACCATAGCTTTTTAGATATACTCCTTGTATATAAATTTTTTGATTTATTTTGCTAAAAAATAGATAAATTTATATATTAAATATTTATTCTTGTGAAAAAAACTTTTGGGTTAATTTCTAAGTTTTTTAGAGATTTAACACCTAGGAGGAACAAAAATGATACAAATAATGCCTAAGAAATGGGAAAATGCAGATGAAACTGAAGATGATAAAGATAAAAAAGACGAAGATGAAGAGGAAGATGAATTTTTTGATGATAAAGAAGAATAATTAAATTTATTTTTTCTTTTTTAAAAAGAAAGTTATTTATATTAGGGCACTATAATCATATTGATAAAAATGACAACTAGCCCAGTGCTTGTACCATGTAAACTTTGCAAGAATAAGGTTCAAGTTAGTGATTTGAGAAGAAATAAAGAAGGGGTATATGTTTGTAGTAATTGTCTAAATTATGGTTATTATGGAACTCCTGCATTAAGGGAAGTTTCTCCAACAAGAAGGCCTTTAGAGATTAGCAAACCAACAACAATTAAAAAAGAAGAAAAAGTTGCTTATTTATGCAGTTCTTGCAAGTATAGTTTCACAAAACCTTTAGGAAGTGAAGATAAAAACTGTCCT
>JBBSZT010000077.1:0-10356 GCA_038044585.1 Nanobdellota archaeon | reverse complement strand
CCTTTAACAGGCAACCTAATTACAATGCCTTTTTCAGTTATAATCATTATTTCATCATCTTCGTATACACATTTTACAGCAACAACATCTTCATTTCTAGAATCATCTTTTAAATACTTAGTTAGAATATTTGTAACTCCTTTTCCACCTCTTCTTATTAATCTATATTCAGAAACTAAAGTTCTTTTACCATAACCGTTGCTTGTCACAGTTAATAATGTTGCCTTGTCATTAGCTTTTTCCATTCCAATAACTTCATCTTTATCATTTAATTTTATTCCCCTAACACCAACTGAATTTCTTCCTACACTAGTTACATCTTTTTCATTAAAATGAGAAGCTAAACCAAATTTACTTGCAATAATAATTTCATCATTACCAGAACTTAAAATAACATTGACTAATTCGTCTTTTTCTAATAACTTTATAGCATTTAACCCGGAACTTCTAGGATTTTCATATTCAATTAATGAAGTTTTTTTAATAATTCCTTTTTTTGTTATAAATATTAAATAACTATTATCAAACTTACTTACAGGAAGTACACTATTAACTTTTTCATCCTGTTCTAATTTCAATAAATTTACAATTGCTTTTCCTCTAGAATATCTTCCTTCTAAAGGCAATTCATAAGTTTTTAACTGGAAGCACTTTCCTTTATTTGTAAAGAATAATAACATATTAAGATTACTTGTAATAAATAAATCTCTAACTAAATCTAATTCTTTTGTTTCTGTAGCTATAATCCCTTTACCCCCCCGTTTTTGCTGCCTGTATTCTGTTAAAGGTGTTTGTTTTACATATCCTGAATAAGTCATTGTAACAACAACATCATTTTTCTGTATCAAATCTTCATCTAAGACAGAATGGCCATTTTCTTCAATTAAAGTTTTTCTTTCATCGCCATATTTTCTTTTTAATTCTAATAATTCGGATTTCATTATATCATAAATTTTTGATTCATTTGCTAATATTTCTTGTAACTCCTTGATTAATTTTAATAACTCATTATATTCTTCCTGAATTTTATTTTGTTCTAAACTAGTTAATCTTTGCAATTTCATATCTAATATTGCAAGGGCCTGTTCATTGCTTAAAGTAAAAATAGAAATTAATTCATTTTTAGCATTCTCGGGGTTATTACTTGCTTTGATTAATTTTACAATATCATCAATATTTTTTAATGCAATTTTTAATCCTTCTAAAATGTGTGCTCTTTTACTTGCTTTATCTAAATCAAATTTGCTTTTTCTTGTTATAACGTTAAATCTATGTTTAACAAAAGATATAATTAATTCTTTTAAGTTTAATATCTTTGGCTTGTTTTCATCTAAAGCCAGCATAATTATTCCGAATGTATTTTGTAATTGAGTATGCTGATATAATTGATTTAAAACAATTTCTGGATTTGCACTAGCTTTAAGTTCAATAACTAATCTCATTCCTTTCCTGTCGCTTTCGTCTCTTATGTCCGAAATTCCTTCTATTTTTTTCTCTCTAACTAAATCAGCAATATTTTCGATTAATACAGTTTTATTAACCTGATATGGGATTTCTTCAACAATTATTTTTCTTGGTTCAAATTTAGTTTTTGCTTTTATAATTATTTTTCCCCTTCCAGTCTTATAAGCTTCAATAATTCCTTGTTTTCCAGAAATTATTCCTCCAGTTGGAAAATCTGGACCTTTAACTAAATTAATTAATTCCGTGACATCAACTTCTTTATTATTAATGACTAAATTTACTGCATTAATAATTTCATTTATATTATGCGGAGGAATATTTGTTGCCATTCCAACTGCAATTCCTGAACTTCCGTTTATTAACAAATTAGGAATCTTACTTGGTAAAACTAAAGGTTCTTTTAAACTTCCATCGAAATTGGGAATGAAATCAACAACATCTTTATCTAAATCGTATAAAAGTTCTTCTCCAATTTTTGATAAACGTGCCTCTGTATAGCGCATTTGTGCCGGATCTGCAAAATCTATACTTCCAAAATTTCCATGTCCATTAACTAAAGGGTACCTTAATGAAAAATCTTGGGTCATCCTAACTAATGAATCATAGATCGCAGCATCACCATGTGGATGATATTTAAAACAGTCTCCAACTATACGCGCAGATTTAACAAAGGGTTTACTATTCATTAGACCCATCTCATGCATTGAGTAAAGAATTCTTCTATGAACTGGTTTTAAACCATCCCTCGCATCTGGTATTGCTCTAGCCGTAATCACAGACATAGCATAATCTATGTAACTAGACTTCATTTCTTCTTCAATTAATTTATTTTGAATTTGTTCCGGCATTTTATAATTGTATTAATTTCCCTCCAGATATTTGCTGTTTTAAAATATTAGAAATTTGTTTTATTTTCTCTTCTACAAATTTCTGATTAGCTCTTCCTTCATCTTTTACCCTAATTAAAAAACCATTAAGATTTTGTGTTATCATCTTATTTTTTATTTTATCTCTATTAATTCTATTATTTAAATAACCTTGACCATGGATAGAAATAAAATGATGTCTTCCATCCCATTCTATGAATACAGATTTATCTGGGGCCGCAATATCTACGTGCCATTCATTATTTAAAGCATAATTATATTCCCATCTAAATTTAGGAAATCTTTTTTTTAATAATTCGAAAGCATATTTTTGATTTTTAGAGCCTCTCTTAGATGACTCTAAAGAAGCTTTTTTACCAGCTATAACCCAAGGATGGTTTCTTCTTTCTTCTGCACTTAATTTAGACCATTCGGCTTCTCTTACTTTTTCCATAATTTGTTTTCTTTTGTATATGGGAAATTTTCTCCAATGTTCTTTTCTCTTATCGGAGAATATTTTTTTAGAAATTTCATCAAATTTAGACTTGCCAATTGACTTAATTATTAAAGATGTAATATATTTATAAGAAAAGTTAGCAGTATATATATCCTTAATTTTTAATAAATCTGAGCAATGAATTCCTTTTAAATATTTATTAACTAAAAATTTCCTTTGTTCCTTTAAAAAATTCTTATGTTTATTGTTTTTAGCAAATTTAAAATGCATCCCGATTGATCTAAACATTTTTTGCTTGCAAACAGGACATTGAATTTTGGCATTTTCAAATCTCATAGATATAATTTGTTTTTTAAATAAAATATGTCTTTTATCGTTAACTCTTCTATTAAAAATATGATCTTTAAGAGCCTTTTCACTTTTGAAAATTCTCTTACAAACCCTACAGCTATTAGTATTTAATTTAACGATTGGTCTATACATCTAAATTTGCCTCCTTGGCGTGTTGCATTATAAAATCTCTTCTTGGCTCAACTTCTTCTCCCATTAATACATTAAAAATATTGTCAGCCAAAACAGCATCTTCAATTGTAATTTTCTTTAATACTCTTAATTCTGGTTCCATTACAGTTTCTCTAAGTTCAGAAGCATCCATCTCTCCGAGTCCTTTAAATCTTTGTATAACTACCTCTTCTCCAGTTTCTTTTAATTTTTCTTTTAAAGTATTTTCATCCCTAACATAAAATGAGGTTTTTCCTTTAATTATTTTAAATAAAGGTGGTTGAGCGATATATATATATCCATTTTCAATTAATTGTCTTGCATGCCTATAAAAAAATGTTAATAACAAACATGATATATGATTACCATCAGAATCAGCATCAGTAAGGATGATTATTTTATGATATCTTGTTTTATTTATGTTAAATTCTTCTCCAACCCCAGCCCCTATTGCAGATATTAAAGTAGTAATCTGTTCGCTTCTCAACATTTTGTCTAATCTAGCTTTTTCTACGTTTAGTATCTTGCCTCTTAATGGAAGAATTGCTTGAAATTTTCTCTCTCTTGCAGAAATCCCCGTCCCTGCAGCAGAATCTCCTTCAACAATAAATAATTCTGCTTTAGAAGGATCACGTTCTTGGCAGTCAGCTAATTTTCCTGGTAAACTTCCAGATTCTAAAACAGATTTTCTTCTAGCAAGTTCACGGGCTTTTCTTGCTGCTTCTCTTGCTCTTAATGCATCTAATGCTTTTGATGTAATCGCTTTACCAACATTAGGATTTTCTTCCAGGAATGTAATTAAATTTTCATACATTATTGAATCAACAATTCCTTTAATTTCTAAATTTCCTAACTTAGTTTTAGTTTGTCCTTCAAATTGTGGTTCTGGAACTTTTAATGAAATTATTGCTGCTAAACCTTCTTTCAAATCTTCCCCAGTTAATTTATCTAAATTTTTCTGCAAGTTTTTCTTTTTTAAATAATCATTAAAAGCTCTAGTTAAAGCTGTATAAAAACCGACTAAATGAGTTCCACCTTCAATTGTATTAATATTATTTACAAATGAGAATACACTTTCTGAATAAGAATCATTATATTGAAAAGCAACTTCAACTTGTATATCTTTTACTTCCTTATTAAAATAAATAACATTTGGATGAAGTTTAGCTTTAACTTTATTTAATTCTTCAACAAAACTTATAATTCCTCCTTCATAATAAAAATTATCCTCGCGGTTATTTCTTTCATCTTTAATGCTTAATTTTAAACCTTTATTTAAAAAACCTAATTCTTTTAATCTGTTAGCCAAGATATCATAATCAAATTCTACTATTGGAAAAATTGTTTTATCTGGCATGAAAGTAATTTTTGTTCCAGTATCTTGCGTCTCTCCAATAATTTCTAACTCGCTAAATTTCTTTCCCTGTTGATATCTTTGTTTGTAAATTTTATTTTCCCTTTTAATTTCAACTTCCAAATATTCGGATAAAGCATTTGTAACAGAAATTCCAACACCATGTAAACCACCTGAAACTTTGTATGATTTCTTATCAAATTTTCCACCTGCATGTAACATTGTCATAACAACTTCTACCCCTGGTTTTCCTTCTTCAGGATGTATATCAACTGGAATTCCTCTTCCATTATCTTCTATAGTAACCGAATTATCAATGTGTATAACAACATTAATATTATTACAAAAACCAGCTAAAGCTTCATCAATTGAATTATCTAATGCTTCTTTGACTAGATGATGCAGTCCTTTAATACTATTATCACCAATATACATTCCAAAACGTTTTCTAACTGCTTCTAAGTCCTTTAATACAACAATACTTTCAGCTTTATAGTCCTGTTTCATTTTCCCCTTGAAGATTATTATTAAAAAAGACTTTAAAATATAAAAAGGTTTCCAAGCTAAAACACTAAATTTTTGATGTTTTAAGCTTTATATCATAAAAATAGAAAATTTTAATAGAAAGTATTATAAAGAAAATTTGTAAATCTTTGAAAGAAGTTCGATTTAGGCTTTGATTACATATTTTCAGTTAATCCTTTTCTTTTCCTAATATTTGTAATAACTTTTTGCTGTAAATCTGGATTTAATTTTTCAAATACTTGGTCAACAACATAATGACTTCCTCTTCCTGCAGTAGCTGATCTTAAGTCATTTGTTAATCCAAACATTTCTGCAACAGGTAACTTAGATTTAACTTTTATATAATCTTCATTTTGTTCAACATCTAATAATTGTCCTCTTTTATTTTGAACTAATTTACTTATTTCTCCTAAGTATTCAGCAGGACAATCTATTTCAAGAATTTGCATTGGTTCGTACATAGAAGCTTGCGCTTTTAACATTGCTTCTTTTATTGCATCTCTTACTGCTGGTAAAACTTGTGCAGGACCTCTATGAATAGCATCTTCATGTAATTTGGTGTCTGTTAAAGTAACTTTCATTTTCATACTAGGTTCACGAGCTAAAGGACCTTCATTCATAACTTGTTCAAATCCTTCAATAACTAATTCTATAACTTCTCCAATATGGACTTCTCCTCTTGTTCCGTCGATTAAAACATTTCCTTTGTAAATATCTCTGTATTGTCTAGCTACTTTAGCGTCTACGCCAAGTTTAACTAATTGCTCCCATAATGTTTTGTCTTTTTTCTTTACACCTGCTTCTGCTAATTCTCCTGAACGTATAGCCTCAAAAATATTTTCTTCTAATGGTTCAACTTTAAAATAAAATACATTATGCTTATTTGGAGTTCTTCCTTCAACTTCAGGACTTTGTTTTTGAACTGTTTCACGATAAACAACAATTGGTTCACTAGTAACAATATCTACTCCTTTTTCTCTCTTTATTCTATTTTCAATAACTTCTAAATGTAATTCTCCCATTCCAGACATTAAATTCTCTCCAGTTTCTTCATTAATCTCAATCTTAATGCTTGGATCTTCTTTACTTACTTGTTTTAACACTTCAACTAATTTTGGTAAATCAGAAGGTCTTTTAGCATCAATTGATTTAGTAACAACTGGCTCAAAAATATGTTTAATTGCTTCAAAGGGAGTCATTGTACTTAAACTAGAAACAGTTTCTCCAGCATAAGCATCTTTTAATCCTACAATTCCGACAATATTTCCTGCAACTGCTCCGTCTACTTGCATTCTTACTGGCCCTTTGTAAATATTAACTTGTTGCACCCTGATTTTTCTTTTTGCTAATATCATATCAACTTCTTGTCCTTGTTTTATTGTTCCAGAAAATAATCTGCCAGCTGAAACTTCACCAGCATGTTTATCAATAACGATTTTAGTTACGATAAATGCTACAGGACCATTAGGATCGCAATTCATCAATGCTTTACCTTCTTCTGAATCAAGATCACCATGCCATATCTTTGGAATTCTGTATACTTGAGCTTGTTTAGGATTAGGATGATGTCTTACAACTGAATTAAGAACAACTTTATGTAACGGAGCTTTTTTTGCCATTTCATCAGGATCATCATGTTCATAAGCTGTAAATACATCTTTGAAACTTACATTATGTTTTTGCATATAAGGAACACTTAAAGCCCATTTATGAAATGCAGAACCAAAACAAACACTACCATCTTGAACACTTAAATTCCATTTTCCCTTAAATTCTTCAGGAGCAACATTATTAATGAAACGATTAACTTCTGTAATAACCTGCGTTAATCTTTCCTGGATTTTTTCTGGTGTTAATTTAACTTCTCTTACTAATCTATCCACTTTATTAATAAATAATATTGGTTTTACTCTTTCTCTTAAAGCTTGTTTAACAACTGTTTCTGTCTGCGGCATTATTCCTTCAACAGCATCAACTAAAATTATTGCACCATCTACTGCCCTCATTGCTCTTGTAACATCACCACCAAAATCAACATGACCAGGTGTATCAATTAAATTAATTAAATATTTATCTCCATCAACTTCATGAATCATCGAAACATTAGCTGAGTCTATTGTAATTCCACGTTCTTTTTCATCTTCCCTAAAATCTAATGTTAATTGTTTTCCTGCTAATTCCTCAGAGATCATTCCTGCTCCAAGCAATAAGTTATCTGAGAAAGTAGTTTTACCGTGATCAATATGAGCTGCTATAGCAATATTTCTAATCTTTTCAGGATTATTCATTAACTCACGTATCTGTTGTGTAACTGTACCCTCTGCCATTAAGAATTTTCTAATTAAAGGATTTTTAAATCTTTTGTTATTTTAATTAGAAATATTTTTTAATTCTTTTCTTATGACATTAGAAATATCTTCACTAACTAAATCCTTATCTCTAGTGGCATCTATATTACAAATCTTCATACCTTCTTTTTTTAAGAATTCTATAGATTCCAAAAAATAATTTTGTAAAATTTTCATATCTTTTATATTTTCATGCATATGTGGTTTTAATTTTGGTCTATCTAATTTTTTACTCTTTTCATCATCATTTATTCTTTTTAATATTCTTTCATAAGCTAATTCTACAGGTAAATCCAAGTAAAATAAAATATCTGGGTGATGATTTGGGTTAAGTAACTTAGAGATTTTTAACCTATTTTCATGATTAATTTTCTTAGTCAATGGAAGATAATAAGTCATATATACTGCCGGGTCCAGTATTTTATCACGTGGGTATAAAAGAATATCTAAATTATATTTTTTCATTATAATTTCTTTAAAAGGCCAAAAAAATGTTGCATCTATAGAATTAATCATTGCTATTCCAATACGTGTTTCAAGAGAATCTGTAATTCCTTGAATGGTATCTAAGAAAATAGATGATCTAGAGAAAAGTTTTTTTATATTCTGATTATGAGAGACATAACCTATGCGGCTCATAATTCCAGTATTAAAATTTTGAGATAAATTTTTAAGTATTAAGTAAGAACATGCACTTTTTCCAGAACCATCTATTCCAACTATTGAAGCTTTATAAGTCATTTTAATTATTAATTCAATGATTTAGGTATTTTAAACATTTTACTTTTACATAAGCAAACAAATCCTTCTGGAACTTGATTTGCAACGTAAACCATTCCGCATTCCTTACATATTATATCCATTTTAACCCCCAACCTGTAAATTCAATGATTTTTGTAATATATAAATGTTACCATTTTAAAATGGTAATTAGATTAAGGAAATTAAAACAATTATTAATAAAAGATTTTAGAAATAATTTATCTAGAAGAATCAGCTTGTCTTTCTAACTCTAATTTCTTTGCAATAGCCTGTGAACCTTGATCTGATTGATAAGCTTTAAGAATTTCATCTGCTAAAGCATCTGTCATATTAATTTTTTTATTAAAACTTTTTTGATAAGAACCCTGAACCATTTGTCTTAATGCAATATCTACCCTTCTTTGAGGAGCACATTCAACAGCCTGCGGATATCTTGCTCCACCATATTCTATTGAAATAATTTCTTCACGAGGTGCTGCATTTTCCAAAGCACGGATAAAAACCTCAATAGGATTTTTCTTTGTCTTTTCCTCTATAATTTTAAAAACATTCTCAACAATATTATAAACTTTCTGCGATTTTCCTGAAACCCTGCCAGAAGTTGTCTTATGTTTTTTTCCTTTATGCCCAGGAATCATTAATTTATTTATTAATCTTTCAACAACATTTAATTTTGATTTCCAGAATTTTTGCTGAGCATATCTATTTCCTGTCTTGGGAACTAAAACTTTATTTAAATTAATATAACGCTTTAAACCAGGATCATTAACTTCAATGTTTGTTTCCCATCTATTAAATAATTTAAAATCCATTTTATCTTCTACCCTTCTCTATCTTTCCTTTTAATAAAGCATCTAAACTTTGATCATTAATTTTAATAACCTGCCATCTGATTCCAGGAATATCTCCCTTAGCTCTTCCCTGTTTTCCACCGATAGATTCTATAACAACTTCATCGTGTTCATTAATAAATTTAATAGCATTATAACCTGGGACAAACGCCGTTACTTTTCTTCCATTTTTAATTAATTGAGTAACAACACATTTTCTCATAGCAGAGTTTGGCTGTTTAGCTTCTCTTTGTGTTTTTTCAAGTACAATAGCTTTAGCTTGTGAGGCAGCTTTCAAGGGATCACTTTTTTCTTTTAACTTTAACATTCTCCTTAAATACCAATAATCCTGCCATCTGCTCTTCTTCCTTCTAACACGAAGCTTTCTTCCAGATCCCAATCCTTTTGATTTCTTTCCCATTTTATAGTATTTTTATTGTTAAATTAAAGTAACTCTTAACGAGATTACTAAGATCATTTAAATTTTTTCTTTCTCTTCCTATTAATAAACCTTTAGTTTTTCTGTCTTTTGCTGCTATTTCAACAGTATTATTATTTAATTGTATATTATCTGCGTGAACAGGAAAAATATAATTATTAATAAATTTTACAGGATCATCATTAAACTCAATAACTTTTATTTTTTTATGCATCATTTTTTCAAACATTTTTACATTTTTACCCTGTTTTCCAACAGCTTTTCCCAAATCTCCATTTTCAACAATAAATGTCATCTTATCATCTTCGATCAAAGACTTGACTTTGCTCTGGGTTAAATTTTCAAATAATGTTATTTTTTGTATTTTGTCTTTATCTAAAATCATATTAATTTCCTAAAACAGAAATAGAAAATGGCTTTTTGCAAATTGTTCCGAGTTCTTCATTATTTTCCTTTAATTCATTAACTTTAATATTATTTAATTTAGCATAATGTTTTATATCTTCGCGGGTTGTTTCTGGGCAATTGGAAGCCAAATAAACTTGTTTTAATTTTCCTAATTTTAGATTTCTCATTACCATATTAGTTCCCATTATTACTTTATTTTCCTTGATTAATTTTTTTAGCTCTTCCATTTTATTTTTCCTTGACTTTTTGTTTCATTTTTGCTATTAAGTCAGGCAATCCTGTTCCCAAAGGTACAACTTGATTAACCATAACATTTTCTATAACAGAATTCAAGTTGTCTTCTTCGCCAATTAAAGCTGCATTAACAATATGCTTTAAAGGTGTTTCGAAACTTGCTCTTGC
>JBBSZT010000076.1:0-10212 GCA_038044585.1 Nanobdellota archaeon | reverse complement strand
AGAAGCTGTTAGGAAAGTATTAACAGATTATAAAGGCACAAGAGCAGCTTTAGATACATTTAATGTAGGAGCTCAAGGTCCTGTAAAGGGAAGCAATATTTATTCTAGATTTGCTTTAGCAAATGCTTACAGAGAAATAAGCAAGGAAAATATAAGACCAATAAACCCAAGAGAAAGCGAAATAGCGTTAGCAAATGATGCTTTAACTGACCAAACTTCAACTTATGAAGATTTAGGATTAGCAGTTTATTCTAAAGAAGGAAGCAATCCTAAACTATGGAAAAACTTAAGAGAGCAAGTTAAAAGTAATTTTGCCAATGTTAACTTAAGTAAACCATTTGTAATAACTGGATTAATGAAAGTAGTTAAAGACTCAAATTATGAAGATGGATTAAAATTAGATGCAGATGAATTAACAGAAGTTTATAATGTTCCTATTTTAAATAAAAAAACTGGAAGTTTTGATACAAAAGATCCTCAATTACAAAAAACAGGATTTCCAAGCAAATTAGGAAAAGGGAATAGAACTTTATACACTTCAGATAATGGTGTCCAGGGGTTCTTCCGCAATGGGAACTTGGTCCTTGATGCCAGGTATGATAACTTGGCTGACTCGAATGACGATGGCAGGGTGCATTTCGTCAAAAATTTTTCCAGTGGAAATTTGGAAGAATTGGTTGCTAAATTAGAGCAAGAAAGAATAAAAGAACAAGAAACTTTAGACAAAAGATTTGAAAAAGCTAAAAAGGTTCTTTTAAACCAATAATCTTAAATATTTCTTTTTATTTTTTATTTTTACCTAGCTTTTCACCCATAAGGTGTTTAAAAGTTAAGGTCACAAGTTTATCTATAGAGCTTTTATTAAAAGATAAAAGCCATGAAATTCAACATCGATAGTCAGTAGTTATAAAAGATCCTTGGGAAAGTCTTTGCGAATACTAAAGATGTAGTGATTGCTAGTAGATAAGCTATACCAAGTGTCCAGAGGTTCAACCGCAATAGGAACTTGAACCTTAATGCCAGGAATGATAACTTGGCTAACTCGAAATTTACTAAAATAAACGAGATTGACAATGGCAGAATGACCTTGACTAAGCTAGGATATTTACTATGCAAGCTTATAATAATCTTTACCCTAAAATTTATTCTTTTGAAAATTTAAAATTAGCGCATAAAAAAGCGAAAAAAGGCAAGACAAGCAAGAAATATGTTCTGGGGTTTGAAGAAGATTTAGAAAATAATTTGCTTAAATTACAAGAAGAACTAATAAATGAAACGTATGAACCAAGTCCTTTAAAAACATTTATAATTCATGACCCAAAATTAAGAAAAATCTCTAAATCAGAGTTCAAAGACAGAATTGTTCATCATGCTTTAGTTAATGTTATTGAACCAATTTTTGATAAAATTTTTATTTGTGATTCTTATGCAAATAGAAAAGACAAGGGAACATTAAATGCATTATTAAGATTAAAATATTTTATTAGAAAAACTAGCAAGAACAATCATAGAAAAGTTTATTTTCTCAAAGCCGATATAAAGCATTACTTTGAAACTATAAATCGTGAAATTTTAATTAATATAATAAAAAAGAAAATTAAAGATGAAAATGTTTTATTATTAACTAAAAAAATTATTAATAACGTTGCGATTGGGGGGGGGGCGACCTGAAAAAGGAATGCCTCTTGGTAATCTCACCTCTCAATTCTTTGCAAACGTTTATCTAAATGAGCTAGATTATTTTGTTAAACATGAATTAAAGATAAAATATTATATTAGATATGTTGATGATTTTGTAATTTTAAATGATAATAAGGAAATTTTAGAATTTTATAAACAAGAAATAAACAACTTTCTTAAAAATAATTTAAAAATAGAATTGCATAATGAAAAGTCTAGAATAATGCAGTTAAAACAGGGAATTGATTTCTTAGGATTTAGACATTTTTATTATTATAGTATCTTAAAAAAGAATAAAAGAAGATTTTTAAGAGAAAAAATAAATTTAATAATTAAGGAATATAAAGAAACAAACAACTATGAGAGATTAATGCAAAAGCTTGAAGCAATACTAGCACATGTTGAAAATTGTGATAGTTTCAATTTAAGAAAGAAATTAATAGAAAATCTAATTAATTAAGTTTAAAATTAATTTAAAACTCTCATCATCTTGGTTATGTTTATATTTTATTAATTTTTTTAATAATCTCTTTTCATTTATATTAAAACCCCTTTTAATTAATAATGGTTTCAAATTATTTGATAATATGAACTGGCAAAATTGTGTTACATTCTTTGGTTTTTCTGTAATATAGCATCTCTCAAAGTCAATCATATATGGCTTATTTCTTTTAATGATTATATGCTTAACTGGCTTATGCAACTCTTTTTTATTAACTTTCAACTTATCCATAATCCTACATTGGTTTAGAACATCTAAAATAACTTTTTTAATTATTAATTTATTATTTTTTGAGATGAAATTAATTATAAAATCTCCCTTAATAAAAATATATTTGAAGTAATTTTTGCCATAACTTACTAATCTTGGACCAATATTATATTTATTTAATAATTTTAGCCATTTTACTTCATTTCTAACCCTCGATGGAAGAGATTTTTTTATAGCATATCCTTTATCCAAGTATATTTTTCCCCGTTTTCCTTTAGAAAAGTACTTCATTCTTAATAAGAGAAACTTTTTTAAATTACATAAACCTGCTCTTAATAATGAAAAAATGGGGTATTTACATATTTATAATTTTTGTTCTTGCATTAGGAGTATTTGCTTACTCTAAAGATAAAGGATTAGAATGGCTTAAAAATAATGCAGATTGGACTAATGGAGCAATAGAGGATAATGCATTTACCTTGCTTGCCTTAAAATCAAATAATTATGATACTAGCAATGGGTACAATGTAATGGTTCAAAGAAAAGATCCTTCTAACTGTTATCCTAATGGAAATTGTAATGTAAAAGATACTGCATTGGCTGCATTAGCATTAAAATTCCTAAATTATGATACTAAGCCCTTATTAGGCTGGTTAAATTCTGCATTAACAAGGGCTGACGTTAAAAATTGGTATATTCAAATAAATACAGATAAATCAGGCAATTGCTCTATAACTTATGATAGTAACCAAGTTAAAAAAGCATTTGTAAATTCTACCCAGAAGATAAAAATAGAAAACAGGCAAATTAATGAAGATTGGATTAATGTTGAACAAGATTTAGGTGTAGTTTTAGACCAGCCAATAGAACAAATTAAAGTTGATTGCACTCAAGTTAATGATCCTAGTATTGGAATATCTTTGTTAAGAATAATAAAAGGCACGGATTTTTATATAATTCAAGAATCTCAGTCAAGTATTTCTAATTTAGTCATAAATAATGCTTGTTATCCTTCTTATGTCGGTGGACAATGTGATAAAGAATCATCATTTTATGCCGCATATTCATTAAAAAAAATGAATGAGGATGTTAAAGTTACTTCTTATTTATTAGATAAAGCAGATAATAATTTAAATAACGCAATGCTTTATACAATAACAAATAATCAAAAGTATATAGACAGTTTAATTGCTAATCAGAATCCAGCAGGATATTGGGACAATGAAGATATTTATACAACTTCTTTTGCTATTAATGCATTAAAGAGTACACAGCATAAGGATGAATTTAATAATGCAACACAATGGCTTAAATCAAAACAAATAACAGGAGATTTAGTAAATAATGGCTCTTTTGGGAATGTTAGAGATACTGCGGTTGCGTTATATCTGGGTTTAACTGACACAATTTCTACCTCGGGAGGTGGTGGAGGAAATGAAATTTGTGGTGATAATATAATAGAAACTGGTGAGGAATGTGATGATGGGAATAATATAAATGGAGATGATTGCAGTTCAATATGCACTAATGAAAATTCCAACAAATCATGCATTGGTGATGTAGATTGCAGCTTTGGTGAAAAATGCATATCTCAAGTTTGTGTAATCTCTGAATGTACTAATGACCAAGGTTGTCCTCAAAACGAATATTGTGATACTTTCTCAAAAACATGTAAATCTAGGGTTGTAAAAGCAGAATGCGGAGATGGAATATGTAGCAAAACAGAAGATGAATTTAGCTGCGCTCAAGATTGTTTTATTAATCAAACTTCAAATAATGAGAAAATATGTGGAAATAATATATGTGATGTTGGTGAAGATTCTCAGTCATGTCCGATAGATTGTGGAGAAGCAGAAAAAAGTAATGCCTTATTTTGGATAAGTTTAATAATTATTATTTTAATATTGGGGGGTGGAGGTTATTTCGCATATACAAAATTCTTCAAAAAGCCTAAAGGAAATAAATTTACTCCAGATTATAGTTATGGAGAAACTCCTAAGAAACAACAATCTCAACAAGTATATCCTAAAAAACAAGGATATTCAAGGAAAAAAGATGTAGATGAATCTCTTGAAGATGAGTTAGATAAATCAATAAGAGAAGCTGAGAAATTATTAAGAAAATAATTATGAAAAAGTTAATAATTCTTTTAATAATATTATTACCTATTGTAAACGCGCAAGATGTTTCAATATCTCTTTTAAAAAATAATTATAATCAATACGAAACATTGCAAGCTGAAGTGATGTTTAACCTTTCATTATCTGATAAAATAACCGCCTCTAACTTTGCTTTAACTGATAGAGAGAATAGAACAATTCCAATTACATTATTTCTAGAAAAAATTTCAGATTTGCATTACTTTGCTTATTTCGATATTCCTGAAATAGAAAATAATACTTATAGATTTCTTGTTAAGGATGTAAAATATTTGGATAATAATATATTAAAAAAAATCTCATATTATAAAGAATTTTATTTACATAACCAAAAATCAATCTCAATTTATCCAGCAATATTGAATAATGTGAATAGAACAATATTAAAAATAATAAATCACGGTGAAAAAACAAATATAACAATAAAAGCCGATGAGATTAACCTAAGCAAACAATTTTTATTGGAAAATAACTTAAACTTAGATTTAGATATCCCAAAAAATATAAATAATTTTAATATAAGATTAGAATATTTGAATAATAAGTTCTATTTAATTCCTGTGATTCCATATACAGAAAATATTACTTTGAATGAAAGCAAACCATTGCAAATACCTAAAGAAAACATTTTATTATTAAATTCTACGTTTGGAGATTATTTTAATGATAAATTAATCTTACAAAAAAATTTAACCAGGGAAGGACCATTTTACTTGGAGAATAATTTAGATTATAAAATTTATAATATTGAGTTTATATTATCTGATAACTTGAAAGATATTGTTAGATTAAATTTAAGTAATATAAAAGAGGTTAATCCAAAAGAAACCATCAAACAATATATTTGGATTAATGAAAATAAAAATCCAAAAAAATTAAAATATTCTGGTGATATTGAAGTTAGAGTAGATCAAGATATAATTAAAATAATCCCTCTAGAAATTCAGTTTAGGGAAGAATATAAAAAAGAGATCAATGAGACTAAAGAAGTTATAATAAACACAACAAAAAATAAGAATATAACACAACAAAATCAATCAAAACAAATTCCGAATGTAGAAGGAAAAAATAACCTTGGTTTTATAGTCATCTTAGTTGTTATAATAATAATTGGAATTTTATTATATTTTATCTTTAAAGGACCAAATAACAAAAGCGATTATGAAAAATTCTTAAAAGATTAATTTTTCTTATCCTGATTTTTCTTCATTACCATATTTTCTGCCTGCAGATTTTTTACAACCATATCATATTCGTGCAGTCTAGCAAGCAAATCATTGATAAATCCTCCAAAATCCATTCTCCCAAACTTTAATTCTTCAGGTTCTAGAATTTCCATTGAACTAGGCATATACTCAAAACAAAATACAGTTAGAGCATTAATATCATCAAATTTTAATTCTATCTCGGTAAATACGCTCCAGAATCCAGCCATTTTATCTTTCAATTCAACAGTATCAAAAATCTCTGATTTAATAACTTTAAAATTTTCTTTTACCTTATCAACTACTTTTTGCATTACTTGTTCAATATGTTCTTTCGGAAAACCAGCTATTTCAATTACAACTCTTGCAGATATTTCTATCATAATATTTTGCGATTAATTAAATTTATAAACCTTTTCTAAATAAAATGAATATAATAATAAGCAATAGCGTTGTTATTAATATATAACTGCTTAAATTCTTTGCTTTTAAATCACTTGATTCATAAACAACCTTACTTTGTATTATACTAGTTTCTGAATTAATCTTATCTTGGGAATGAACAATTTCTTCTTCATTTTTTCCTTGTAAATTAGAATTAAAGTCTTGTTCTAAAACATTTTCTTTAGTTTCTATCCTTACATTGCATAATTTTTTATCATAACCTTTAATTTCTACATCTTTTTTATCTTGTGAATCTAGACCTTTAACAATTATTTCATAAGTTCCATCTTTGTCTTTACTATCGCAGTTAGAATCAAGAATTAATGGTATATTTATAGTATAATTAATAAATTTTCCATAAATGTTAAAATTTGTAACCTTACTTACTTTTTTATCATCCTTTTGAACCCATATGTCTATACTATTCTTGCTTGTATTTCCTTTATATACATTTAACCTTGTTTCAAATTCATTCCCAAAACTTAAAGTATTATCATTACCAGTATAAACTTTAACAATGTCAATAAAGCTATTTCCCTGAACAGAATTATCCTCATCTATATTATCACTTCCTGGACTAGGTTTTATTAATTTCCATATATTTTCGAATTTAGACCAGGAGAAATCTTCTTTTGAGTTAGTGTATGTTATTTCATCTATAATCTTATTTCCATACAATAATTTAACTCTCTCAAAACCATCATTGTTTAAGAATCCACTAATGCTGTTTAAATAAATTAATGAATAAGCTTTCTTTTTTATAGTTTTAGGCAAGGTATTTGTATCACTTATAATTAATTTATGATTTGCATCATCCTCCAATACAAAATTTTGTAAGTCAATGTCTTTATCCAAATTATTATAAATCTCAACCCATTCACCATTAGGAATGTTTGCATCATCCTCGCCTTTTGGGTTTGGCAATAACTCATTTATTCTTAAATCATTAAAATTAATGCTTAAAACACTATTCTCTCTTCCAGGAGTTCCTCCATCTAAAATGCTCTCTTTCCAATTTGCATAATTATTTGTATAATCATCTAGAGATATTTTTTCTAGAGATTTACCATTATCGTCTCCACCAAAATTATCATAATAAGCTAAAACATCTAATATCTTTTCAGTGTTATCCCTTAAAATTATAATATCTTTATCATTATGTAAATCATTTCCAATTGTGTTACCAATAGTATAAATAGAAGCGTTTATTCCAGTATAATTAAAACCATCTTCGACGATTAAAGAATAATTTGAATTGTAATGATAAGTTAATTTTAATGTATCTTTGCTTCCGGATAAATCTTCAATGCTAAAATTAGTTAAATTATTATAATCATTAGAATAAATTTCAACGAATTCTTTATTATTATCATTACCGTCTGGATTATACATAACTTCAGAAATTGTAGTTAAAGAATCAACATTTTGATAAATTGAAATATTTAAAATTAGCAATATTAATATTTTTATTATTATCTTATTAAATCTTGAAATTTTAATCCCTCTTTTTGTAAAAATTCTAAAGAAGCAATCAAACTTCCATTCTTTGTTTTTTCTAATTTATCTGGATGTATAAAATACCATCCTAAATTATTAAACCTTACTCCTACTAATGGTTCTGCTCCAAATCTTCTACTAAAATCTAATAATTCTTTCATCTGTTCAGGCTCTAAATATTTTGCTTTGGTTTTAATTGATTTACATTCTATCGCAAAATATCTTTTTCCATTTCCAACTAATAAATCAGGGCTTGGCAATGGCGTTGAGCCAGAACCAGCAGCACGATAACCTGCAAAATTATTTTCCCAGAACATAGATAATAATTCTCTTTCAGCTCTACTACCTTTTGCTTTACTCATTTTAAAATAGTTTTATATATCTCTTGATTGAACTGTTGCACGTTTATTCTCTTCTGCTCTTTTAACAGCTTTGGCAATCAAACTTTCAACTTCTTCGCTTAATCTTTTAGAAAAATCTTCAGACATATTTCTAACTTTATTCTTCCCATATTTTAGAACAATTTCTTTTAATCTTGATCTTACAACTAAGGATTCAGACATAATAATTATAATTAATAATTAATATATAAACTTAACTTAATTCTTCATCATAGGGAATAATATGACATCTTTGATAGAATCTTTTCCAGTTAGAACCATTACTAATCTGTCTATTCCAATTCCAACACCGCCTGTTGGAGGCATTCCTTGTTCTATTGCTCTTACAAAATCTTCATCCATTGGATTGGCTTCTTCAAAACCAGCTCTTAACTCTTTTGCTTGTTCTTCTAAAAGTTCACGTTGCGTTATTGGATTATTTAATTCAGAATAACCATTACTTAACTCAAAACCTCCAATAAACAACTCAAATCTTTCAATTAAGCTAGGATCTTTTCTACTTCCTTTACACAATGGAGTTGTTTCGCGCGGATGTTCGATAATAAATGTCGGATTAATTAATTTTGATTCTGCAAAATGCTCAAACAATAATTGAATCATCCAGCCTCTTGTTAAAGGTCCATTATGCTCTAGTCTATATTTATCTTTTAACTTAAATAATTCTTTATCATTTAATTTATCAACATCAATTTCAGAGAATTTTTTTATTGCCTCTTTCATTGTCATAATCTTAAATGGGGCTTTTAGATTAATTTTATTGCCCATAAACTGGATTTCATTTTTATTTCCAATTATTTTATTTGCATTTAAAATAATATTCTCTGTTGATTTCATCATATCATTATAATCTGCATATGCTTGGTAATATTCTATCATTGTAAATTCAGGATTATGTTTTGTGTCAATACTTTCATTTCTAAAGTCCTTGCTTAATTCATATACCCTATCAAATCCTCCAACAATTAATCTTTTTAAGTAAAGTTCATCAGAAATCCTCAAATAAGCATCTCTCTTTAAATCGTTTACATATGTTTTGAATGGTTTAGCATTTGCTCCGCCATAAACTGATTGTATTATTGGTGTATCAACTTCAATATAACCTTGATTGTTTAAAGTTTCCCTTATTGAATTTATAATTTTAAATTTCTTAATAAAAATCTCTTTTACTTCTGGATTTGCAATTAAATCAACGTAACGTCTTCTATAACGTTCTTCAATATCTTTTAAACCATGCCATTTGTCTGGTAAAGGACGTAAAGATTTAGTTAATAACTCTAATTTATTTACAAAAACTGTGATTTCACCAGCTTTAGTTCTAAAAATTGTTCCATTAATTCCTATTATATCTCCTAAATCAAGTAAATTAAGCAATTCAAATTCTTTTTTGCTTATTTCTTTTTCATTTATAAAAAACTGTATTTTCCCATGATAATCCTGTAAATGACCAAAGGCTATTTTACCCATTGGCCTTAATGTAATTACCCTACCAGCTATACTTACTTTATCTTTTGTTTTTTGTTCATTTTTTAATTTAGAATATTTATCAAGAATCTCATTTGAGAAATTTTTAGCTTCAAACTTATAAGGATAAGGGTTAATGCCTAGTTTTTTTATTTTTTCTAATTTATCTATCCTCTGTTTTATCAATTGTTCTTCAGGTTGCATATTATTCTCCTAGTAAACGATTATTTAAAACTTTTCCTAGTTAATTTTAATACTTTATAATCTAATTTTCCATAAATAATATTTAATATTTCTTCTATATTAAATTTATATAATTTAGCATATTTTTTTATAATTTCAGTTTTTGGTGTTAATAATATAATTTTACCGTTCTTTTTTAATACACAATCTGCTTGAATAAATAGTTCTCTAGTAATTTTATCAACAAAATTTACACTTTTTTTCTTGCTCGGGAATAATGGTTTAGTAATAATTAAATCTAAGGAGTTCTTTTTTAATAAAGTACTAATCCAATTCAAGTCTTTATCATGCAAGCTTAACTTAACATTAGCAACTTTACTATTAATGCTAGCATTTTTTATATCATTACCAAATCCATAAAGTTTTTTTCCACCAAGCAAAGCAGCTTCAATTAAAATTATTCCATCACC
>JBBSZT010000075.1:0-1673 GCA_038044585.1 Nanobdellota archaeon | reverse complement strand
CTTCTTCATCAGTTGAATCAACTAGTTTTGGGTTATCTAAAAAATATCTTAATAACTCTAGAATTTTTGTATCTTTAATCAAAAATATTTCCTTGGTTTCTATAGCTTTTTTAATATCATCATCTTTTAATATTTCATTTATTAAATCATTAATATCTATAGATAATTTCTTTAAATCCAGATCATCTGTTTTTATGTTTGTTAAGTTAAAAGATAACCTGTTTAAATTTATTTTTTTCTCATTTGAAAGATTATCTAAAAACTCATCACATTCATCTATAATTTCTACTTCAGTTAATGGCTTTCTATCCATAAGTGTTTCTAATTCATATTTTTTACTGTTAAATATTATAACATCAGAATCAATATAACTCATAAATTGCTCGTAGTAAGTACATCCTTTTTTTCTTTTATAGTAAGTAAATGTTTTGTTCTGTAATCCTTTATATTCTAATTCTTCTGCATCTTCTAAAGTATAACCATTCTCAAACCAATCTTTGCATATTATTGGAGACCAGTAAGGGCATGCTGGTGCTATAGATTTTCTTCTTACATCTTTAATCTCTTTAAAATTCTTAATATCTACAGCAGGATTTTGATTTAGATACTCTTTAATCAGCTCTTTATTGTCTAATTTAATTTCAATATCGCAAGGTAATCTTTTATCATCTGCCATGCAATTTCCTTTAAATACGCATTTATGATTATTTCTCCCATCAATAACAGAAATCTTTAATTTTTCTTTATTATTCTTTAAAATATGGAATTTATTAGTATAATCTTCTTCATATTGTTTTTGCAAAGCTTTTACCGGAACTACAATAGAGGTTTTACCTAATTCTTTGGCTATATTCAATGCAATTGCACTTTTTCCAGTACCGCATATACCTTTAATAAAAATTATCTTATATCCATCATTAATTGCTTTAATTGTTTCTTTTACTATATCCAGTTGAGACTTTCCATTGGAATATACAAAGGGCTCTAGAAACTCCTCTTTATTATGCAAACTCCATATCATTTTTAAATTTCTAGAAATAAATCTTTATTAAAAGCTTTTGTTATTTGTTGAACTCTATGGGATAAATCATATTATAATTCCTTTAAATAATGAACAGCTTCTTTTTGGCTGAATTTTTTAACTCCAATTCCTTTTTTCATTCTTTCTTCTATTTCTTTATATCTTGAAAGAGTTTTCATAACAATCCTTTTCCTTATTAAATTAATTTAAGGTAAAACACCTTCACCAAGTTTAGGAGTTTTTAAAGAATTCAATTCAGCTTTATAATAATCTTTTCCGCTAAATCCAAATACCTTGGCAAATATGTTTCCAGGGAATCTTTTTATCGCAGTATTATAAATTTGTATTGCTTCAATATACCTTCCTCTTGCAACAGTAATTCTATTTTGTGTTCCCGATATTTCATCAGTTAAAGCAATATATTGTTTATTAGCTTGTAAAACAGGGTAATTTTCAGATGTGGCAATAGCATTAACCAAAGCAGTTATTCCATTGTTCATTTGTGCTCCAGCAAGATCTCTATCAAATAATGTCTTGGAATTCTGCCACTTTGTTCTTGCATCTGTAACATCTTTCACAAAATTAGTTTCAACTTTAACAGCACTTGAGACAACAGAAACTAGATTAGGAATTAAATCAGCCTGCCTTTGGT
>JBBSZT010000074.1:0-1139 GCA_038044585.1 Nanobdellota archaeon | reverse complement strand
TTGCTTTTGGAATAGAATCTGGTAACCCAGGAATATTAAAGAAAATGAGAAAAGGCGAGACAAAAGAACAAATAAAACAATCAGTTAAATGGGCAAGACAAGCTGGATTAATTACAGAAGGATTTTTTATGTTTGGGAATGAAGGTGAAGGCAAAAAAGAAATGTTAGAGACAATTGAATTTGCTAAAGAACTTGATCTTAATATTGCTCAATTTCAAGTTTATACCCCTGTTCCAGGAAGTCCATACTATGAAAGAATTGCAAAAGAAGGAAAAGTATTTTCTACTAAATGGGAAGATTTTAATGCTTTTAATGAGCCTTTATTTGAATATGGTGAAAGCAAATATGATTTAATGATCGAAATGCAAAGAAGAGCTTATAGGGAATATTATTTTAGGCCTAGAATGATAGTAAAGAAATTATTAGAAGTTAGAAATTTAAAACAACTGCATGCTTTTGCAAAAGCTGGCATGGCTGTTGCGAAGTTTAGTGTGGGAAAGGCTACGTAATTCTATATAGCTTTTAATTAATGATTTATTAAAATTTTGATAGTAACTAAAATTATAATAAAATATGTTTTCTTAAGAATATATAAATATCAAAAAGATGTCTGAATAAGAAGATAGAAAGCTTTAAATATAACTTAATATAAATTAGTATTATATGGTAATAATAACAGAAAATGAAAAGAAAATAATAAAGAAGAAAATTAATAATTTTAGTTTAACCCAGAATGAATCAAATATTTTGAGTAAATCTGTCAGGCCTAAATTAAAAGAAATAAAAAGAATAAATGCGGAGATTTTGTTGAATAAACTTGAATATAACCAAAAGGCTAAGTCAATTGAAAATAAAATAAAAAAAATTGTTTTAGATAATGTTTCTGATGTAGATTCTATAATAATTTGCGGTTCAGCGATACAGAATAATTATAAAGAATATAATGATATTGATCTTATTATAGCTATTAAGAAAATGATAAAAAACCAAAAAAAGAAAAGAGAATTAATAGAAAAAATAGAAAACTCTGGAAAAAAAGAAAATCTTAGTTTAGATGTTCAGATATATGCAAAAAGTTCAATTTTAGAACAATATTCTCATAACCCATCTTTGATTTATCAGTTGAAAGATTCGAAGAT
>JBBSZT010000073.1:0-1253 GCA_038044585.1 Nanobdellota archaeon | reverse complement strand
TTTATTTTAATAAACTTTATAAACCATAAACTTAGTGAAAGATTATGCCAAAGACAAGAATTAATCTATCAACAAACAATATTGATGATTTAAATGAAATAACTAAAAGTATCTTAGATATAGCTGAAAAAACAAAAACAAAAATTCATGGTCCTATTCCATTGCCAACTAAAAGGTTAAAGATAACAACAAGACAAAGTCCAGATGGCGAAGGTAAAGCTAGTTTTGATAGATTTGAAATGAGAATCCATAAAAGATTGATTGATTTAGATGCTAATGACAGAGCATTAAGGTTAATAATGAGGGTTCCAATACCAGAAAGTATACAGATTTCTATTGGTGTTATTGAGTAAGTTTTTTAAATTCTAATTAATTTAAATAATTGTGAAAAAAGAGAACTTTTTTTATCTCATAATTATTTTAACTATACTAATTGCTAGATTAAGTGTTATAATATTTCCAAATAAATCTTTATATATTAACGGAATACATATACATCATCTTTGGTATGGTGTTATATTAATATTAGTTGCAGTATTTTTAAAAAATTATAAAGAAGTAAAGTTCTATTGTCATGCTATTGGAATAGGATTAATAACAGATGAATTAGTTTTTATTGTTGTTTTAGGTGGGGAGATAAATCTTTATTTCAATACAATTTCTATATTAGGAATGATCATTTTATTATTAATTATTTACCAATTTAGAAAGAAGATAATAAAATTTTTGGGATTAACTTAGTAATGCTTATATATAATAAAAATTTTTGATTTCTTAAGCCGAGGTGGCACAACCTGGTACTGCGCAAGATTTTATAATGCGAACCTGGAACCAGAATAGAAAGCTTGTGTCCGCAAGGACTTGTGGGTTCAAATCCCATCCTCGGCGTACTACTTCAAACTGAGATATTACCAAACAAGCTAGAAGTTCGTGCTACAGTAAACGTGGTTTTTGAACTTAATTAATTTTTATAATTCTCTATATTTTGATAATTGCTTTATTATAGCTTGGTTAATGAAATCTTCTTCATCTTGAAACATTTTTGTCTTTTCCACCATAGCTTTAATGCTTTTCATTAACTCTTGGTTTATTTTTATCATATGATCCATTATATCACCTCTTCAATAAAAATTGTTAAAAGATATATAAATTTTGTCAAAAAACCCAAAACGAAAGCTTTATATATAACCATAACCACTGTATAGTAACAATAAAATACATACAAAGGAGGTTAATTAAAAAACAATAAAATG
>JBBSZT010000072.1:0-1073 GCA_038044585.1 Nanobdellota archaeon | reverse complement strand
CAATTTCTTAGCAAATTCTTTTATCTTTTCATCCTCTTTTAGAACAAAATCCATACAAGTAATAAATAGTGGAGGTTTATAAAAATTCTCATTAGCATAAAAAATATATTCTATAATATATATTTTCCACTCACTTGACACACTTGACATGCCCTCGTAGCCTTTATAAATAAAAACCCATTAAATCTATAATGCAAATAAAAGAGGACTCACTACTTCATTGGTGGGAATTGCCATCTGAATGCCCAATTAAAATAGAAGAAGAATATCTTAAAGGAATAATAAACAGAACAGATAATTATTATATCAAAAAAAGAGTTTTAGAAAGTTTAAAAAATAAGAAAAAATGTCTAAAAAATAAAACATTCGAAAGAATATTAAAATATTTAAAAATTAAACTTGATAAAGCAGAAGACAAAATAACACATATTAAGTCGCATAATAAACCAATAAGAGTAAAATTCCCAATTAAAGAATCTTATTTACATATTCAAATTTTAGCCCACACTATGTTTGATGGCACTAAAGAAAAAAGAGCCTGTTTGAGATATAAAGTCAGAAATGATATTCCAACAAAAGAGTTATTCAAAGAATTATTAATAAAATGTTTTGGAAAAAATTGTTATGGACATACAGATAATTGTTATTTTTTGTATAAATCATTTTCAGAATTATTAGCCAAACATTATAAGATTACTGATTTTAACAGTAAAAGAACATATCTATCTAAAAAAATGTTAAATTTGGCTAAAGCACCAGAATTTAGAAGAGCAATTCTAAGAGCAGCATTTATAGATGAAGGATACTCAAGACACAATACCACTTCTAAAAATCATGAAAAATTTAGATTAACATTAGTTTCTTCTATTAAAAACAAGAGATTAGCTAAACAGTTAGTATATCTAACCAATTTAGAAAATTATACAACCTCTATGTACTCATGTAGGAATGATTCAGAACATACTATTGCAATATTAACAAAAAGTAAGAGAGATTTCTATAATGATATAATAAAATGTCTGCCTAATAATCACAGAAAGAAAATAGAAGCAGAGAATGCATTGAATTCAACG
>JBBSZT010000071.1:0-3355 GCA_038044585.1 Nanobdellota archaeon | reverse complement strand
AGATTTAGGACAGAGCCCTATAAAACAAAACTTTTATAAATCATTTTTAAGTAAATTCCATTATATGGATAAGAAAGTAACAAATGCTGGATCATTAAAACCAGGCAATTATGTCATTTTTGATGATGTTCCTTGCGTAGTAAAGAACATTGATTTGAGCAAAACAGGCAAGCATGGAAGCATGAAATGCAGAATTGAAGTTATTGGTTTAATTGATAATCAAAAAAGAATCAAGATTTATCCAAGTTCAGATAAGGTTGATGTTCCTATTGTTGAAAAAAAAGAAGCACAAGTGCTTTCTGTCCATGAGGATAAAGCAAATGTCATGGATATTGAAAGTTATGAAACATTCGACATGATAATTCCAGAAGAACTACGTGGCCAAGTTAAAGAAGGTGCACAAGTAATTTATTGGATGATAATGGATTTGAGGGTTATAAGACAAGTGAAATAAAATGGTAAAATTCCCAGAAGCTAATGCACGTTTATTCCTGAATATTTTTGTTTGCAAGAGATGCAAGACTAAAATGAGAAGCAGACCAATTAAAGTTATACAAAAACAACTTGTTTGCAGAAAATGCGGTGGAAAAAATTTTAGGGCAGTAAGAAAAAAATGAACTTAGACTTAATTTTTGCCATTCTTTTTTATGGGTTATTATTCTTATTTTATTTAAAACATAAAAATAAATTTGAAGTACAAGATAAAATGTTTGCCTTATACAAGACAAAGCTCGGAATAAAATTAATGGATAAATATGCTAAGATTGCACCGAGGTTTTTAGTTTTTTTAGGCTACTTTGGAATTGTTGTGGGATTTTTAGGGATGATTTTTATTTTTTATATATTAGTTAAAGGCACATATGGTTTGATTTTTATAAAGAATGCACAACCTGTCTTAGCTCCTGTATTGCCTGGTTTACAAATTGTTCCTGGTTTACCTGTATTAAGTTTCTGGCATTGGATTATTGCAATATTTATTGTTGCTGTAATACATGAATTTTCACACGGTGTTTTTGCACGTTTATATAATTTAAAAATAAAAAGTTCTGGATTTGCATTTCTTGGTCCAATATTAGCCGCATTTGTAGAACCTGATGAAAAAGCAATGAATAAAAAACCAAAGAAGCAACAATTATCTATTTTAGCAGCTGGTCCGTTTTCAAATATACTGCTCGCAATTGTAATATTGTTAATACTCAATTTAGTTTTTTTACCATTACAAACTAATTTTTTCAAGGCAGACGGAATTAACCTAGTCAATGTTGAGAAAGGAGGTCCTGCTGAATTAGCTGGACTAAAATCCGGATTGATTATAAAAGAAGTTAGTAATATAAAGATTACAGATCAAAAACAATTAGTTAGCATAATTCAAAATTCTAATGGCGATGAAATAAAATTAATAACAGATAAAGGAGAATTTATAATTAAACCGCAGAAGAAACAAGATACTTATTATGTTGGAATTAGTATAATAAACAATGTTGTTGTGAAAGAAAGTATTCCTGGATTTATTTTACCTTTGACAAAATGGTTTAATATGTTATTCTTCTGGTTGTGGATAATCAGCTTTGGAATTGGGTTATTTAATTTATTGCCACTTGGCCCTATAGATGGCGGAAGAATGTTTTATGTTGCTATGCAAAACTTTTTTGATGATAAAAAAGCTATGAAATTATTCAAGATAGTAAGTATATTCTGCCTAGCTTTGATAGTTGTAAATTTATTGCCTTATCTATTGAAATTATTTAATTGGATAATTAATTTATTTTAGTTAAACTTAAATAAAACATTTTATTCTTGCTATTATGATAGTTGATGTTCATTGCCATTTAACAGATCCTTATTTTAAAGATAAATTAGATATGGTAATAAGCAATGCAAGAAAAAATGATGTTATTTTTGCTATAGCTAATGGAATTAATTATGAAGATAACAAAAAAGTTCTTGAATTATCTAAGAAATATGAAATTGTTAAGGCTGCTTTTGGTTTTTATCCTGATGAAATTATTAAATCTAATGAAGAAGAAATAAATTTAACCTTAGAACAGATTAAAAAGAATAAAAATAAAATCATTGCAATAGGCGAAATTGGTCTGGATTTGTATCATAATGAAGAAATAAAAAAACAAAAAGAAGTTTTTGTAAAAATAATTGAATTAGCTGAAAAAATAAATAAACCTTTAATAATTCATTCGAGAAAAGCTGAACAAGAATGTATAGAACTATTAAAAGAATTTAAATTTAAGAAAGCTTTATTCCATAGTTTTACTGGAAATTTTAAATTAGTTAAGGAAATTGAGAAAAATAACTGGATGCTTTCTATTCCATGTAATATAATTCGTTCAGAACACTTTCAAAACATTATAAAAGATTTTAATTTAAATCAAATTTTGACTGAAACTGATTCACCATACCTAAGTCCGTATAAAAATAAAATGAACGAACCCAGTTTTATCGTCGAGACAATAAAAATGATATCAGAATTAAAAAATCTGGAAAAAGAAGAAGTTGAGAAAATAATTTTCAAAAATTTCCAAAATTTCTTTTGAAATAGAAAGGTATTTAAACAAGTTAAGCGTATTTTAATTAATAAAAAATATTTTTAAATCCTTAATGGGATAAAGAGGTGAATTAAATGGCGGCAAGAAGAAAAGCTTCATCATCTAGAAGAAAAACATCATCTAGAAGAAGAACAACAACGTCTAGAAAAAAGAGAAGATAAAGGTTATCTTCTCTTTAAATATTTATTACACTTCCGGATGGTCCCGGATTTATTATTTCTGTTTTATTTATTTTATCTTTAATATAAAAATTCTCATGCAAGTGTCCACAAATATTTAACAATGGATCAAATTTTTCTATAATTTTACGGATAGATTTTGAACCGACGTGATGGTCATAGACTAAATCCAGATTTGTATTGAATGGAGGGGCATGCGTTATAAAAACCCAATTATTTAATCTATTTTTAATTTTATTAATATCATTTTCTAGTTTTTTATCTTCTTGAGAAAAACCTCCGCCACCATAACCAAAAAATGTAAAATTTTTAACATTGAATATTTTATTATGTAGATTTATTATGTTTTCATTGCACAATTTATTTATTAATTTAAGATCTTCGTGATTTCCATGTATTAACAGAAGTTTTGTATCAAACTTTTCTAATAAATCTTTTATCTTAGGTGAAAAATTCCAGAATTCAAATATATCTCCTGCACAAATAACAATTTCAGGTTTTTCTTCTTTAAATTTTCTATAAGCCTCTTTTAAATGAATAATATCATTATGTATATCTGAAAAAGCCAGAATTTTCATAAAATAGACTTAATAATTAATTATTTAAGGTTTTTTA
>JBBSZT010000070.1:0-1698 GCA_038044585.1 Nanobdellota archaeon | reverse complement strand
AATTTATTAATCTAGTTGAACGTTTAACTTTAGATTGGGAAAGATTAGATTAACCAAATATTTATATACTAAATTTTATTATTTCTATTAGAGGTGATATCTATTAAATCGCAAGTTGCTACAGAATACTTAGTAATTGTTGGATTGGCATTAATTATACTTATTCCTTTAACTATACTTTATTCGCGTTATTCTGGTGAAAGTAGTTATGCAGTTACAACCTCAAAAGTAGATTCAATATCTAAAGAGATTATTTCAAATGCTAACCAAGTCAATGTTTATGGGAAAGATACCCAAGTAAAACTAAGCTTAGATTTTCCCCAAGGTATTGAAAGTATTAGTTTTAGTGGCAATGAAATTATGTTTACTATAAAAAATAATAACAACGAGATAAGTGAAATTGTTAAAGTAGCAGACACCCAATTTGTAACAAGAACATATCCAACAATAACAGCAGGAAGGAAAAATGTTATTGTTAAATCCCTTGGAAATTCAGTTGATGTCCAGTTTGCTTGTAGGTTAGATTCTGATTGTAATCCAGGACAAAGTTGTAAAAATAGTATATGCAGCACATAAAATGAGAAGGTCTCAGGTAGGAATAGAATTTTTGTATTTTGTTGGAGTTGCAGTTGTTATTTTATTGATATATTTAACATTATCCTCTAGTTATTTCTCCCTTACTAACTCAAGAAAAGATACTTTAACTGCAATTAATTTTTTAGAGCAAATGAGGAATGAGATTAACTTGGCTGGAAGAGTTGAAGATGGTTATTCAAGAATTATAAAATTCCCTTCTCAATTAAATGGAAAAGATTATAGTTTAAAAATAGGGGGAAGAGAGATTTATATTGAATATCCTCTTAATTCTGGCACTGAATATACTAAGATTTTGTCAACAGATGTTTCTAATCAGCCAATAACTTTTATTTCAGGAAGTTATTATGAAATTAAGAAAGATAATCAGGAAGTTACAATTAACCTAAAATAAGAATGTTTAAAAAGTAAAATTTTATATATTCTATTAACTCTCCACGTAGCTTAACGGCAGAGCACACATAAAAAATATGGCTCAGACGGCTGTAGATTAATTCACTGTTTGACTAGGCTAAAAGCTAAGAATGAAAAACAGACAGCAGAACCCGTGAGGTTGCCGGTTCAAATCCGGCCGTGGAGATTTATATTCTTGAAAATATATATTATTTCCCAACTGTCCAAGTGACAACCGCACTGGTGAACTTTATAAATAAAATCGTCGTTTTATCTGCATGAATTTAAACAAGATCAAGTTAAAAAGATCTTACTTTAACGAAGAGATAGCTGAGTTAATTGGTATAATTTATGGAGATGGAAATCTAAACATTGTTAAGAAAAATAATACTTATCGAATTAATATAACTGGAAATAAAGAAACAGATTATAATTACCTAACTAAATACGTTAGTAGTCTATTCGAGAGGAATTTTGATATTAAACCAAAAATATGGATTTATAAGTATAGAAAAGCAATTGCGATAAACATCTACTCAAAAAAATTATTAGAATATTTTTTAGGTTTAGGAATGAAGGTTGGACCAAAGAAGAGATTAATGGTTCCAAGGATAATATTAACAAATAAGAAATATAAAGCAAGGTTTTTAAGGGGAATTTTAGATACTGATTTTTGCCTATATTTTAGAAATAGAAATGGTATTAATTCTT
>JBBSZT010000069.1:22468-27405 GCA_038044585.1 Nanobdellota archaeon | reverse complement strand
ATCTTTTAGATATAAGTAACCTTAATATATTTTTTCATATTAAAAAATTAAGCATACTTCCTTTTAAAATCAAAAATTTTCTGAATAATATATTAGAACTTTTAAAAAATATTTTAGAACATCATTAAACAAACATTGATTTTTGTAAATACTTTTTCTAAATATTATTTTTTATTACCTAAATCTTTAAATACTACTTATACTCTAAAGTACTAGATGTTGTGTTGATAACATAAGTGATACACAATATGTTGTATTCATTAAAAGGTCGTAATTCCATATGAAATGCCCATTTTGCTTTCATTCAGATACAAAAGTAGTAGATAAAAGAGAAACAGAAGACTCTGATGTAACTAGGAGAAGAAGAGAATGTCTGAAATGCAAAAAAAGATTTACAACTTACGAAAGAGTTGAAGATTTGGGATTAATAATTGTAAAAAAAGATGGACGCAGGGAAAACTTTGATTTAGAAAAATTAAAACGCGGGATATTAAAGGCCTGTGAAAAAAGACCGATAAGTTATGAACAAATTGATGATCTAACAAACAAAATTGAGGCTGAATTACGTAAATTAAACTCAAAAGAAGTTTCAAGCGCAGTAATCGGTGAAAAAGTAGCTTCAAAATTAAAAAAACTGGATAAAATAGCCTACATTAGGTTTGCTTCAGTTTACAGAAGCTTTGCTGATGTTACAGACTTTGAAAAAGAGCTTAAAGAATTAATGAAGAAGAGGTAAAATGAAAAAAACAAATTTAGATGAAGCTTATAAGGAGTTGTATGAAGCTTATAAGCTATTAAGAGAAGAACTTGATGTTATAAATGGAAGGAAGAGATAACTAAAAGGTGATATAATGATTTTACAAGGGACAAAAAGCTCAATTTTTTCTAAAAGTTTTAATAAAAATAAAGGAGAAGTGTTATAATAATGGTCGCTGATATTTCAAAGGAGAGTTCTGTTTCAAATTCTCATTTATCATACTTAGAAGATAAATTATTAAATTACAAACCCAATAAAATTGAAGAAACTGATATTACTTCTTCTCCATTCAAGCATCCTTTAGGAATATATGATGAGAATTCTTTGTATTTTAAATGGAATATTTTGCCAGATTATGTTAAAGCAGCTAGATCAAAATTAAGCGAAAATGATCCTATGTATGATAAAATTATTCTTGATAAATGGGGCAGGAAGAATGAAACAGGTCTTTATACTGAAACTCCAGAAATGGTTTTCTATAGGGCTGCTTTGAAAGTTTCTGAGGGGTTGACTAAAAATAACCCAAACTTAAATCATGATAAAACAGTTAGATATATCTTTGAAAAGTTTGTTAATAGAGAAATTTTTCCAAATACCCCTTATATGGCTAATGGGGGACATAAGTTATTAGCGAATTATCTAGAATCAAGAATTAAAGAGTCAAATTTAGGACCATCAGCTTTTAAGATTAATTTAAGTTCACAACTTGCTCAACCCATACTTGATGATTTAGAAGAAGAAAAAAAGCAAAAAGAACAATTATTTGCATGTTTTGTTTTAGCAATGGGAGATTCTAGGAAAAGTATAAATAGAACGCTAGATGAAGCATCTGAAATACAGGCTCTAATTGGTGGAACTGGTTTTAATTTTAGATTAAGGCAAGCTAATGAAGTAATCTCTGGAAGTGGAGGATTTACAGACGGTCCTGTTAGTTTTATGAAAGGATATTCTGTTTATTTAGGAACTGTAATGAATCAGGGTGGAAAAAGGGAAGGAGCAAATATGTTTATGTTAGATCATAATCATCCAGATATAATGAGATTTATTTACTCAAAGCGACAAGATGGAGAAATTCCAGCAGCGAATATTTCTATTGCAGCTTGGCATGAACTTATGAAATCTTATCTTAGCTCAACTGAGGAAGGATCTTATTATCCTTTAGTAAATGTTCATTATAACCCTAAAAAAAGACCGCATCTCCCAAAATATTATTCTGAAAAACAATTAAAGAAAGCTCTAAATATTATAAAAATGAATAAAAAAGCCAAACTTTCTCTTTTAATTGATAAAGATGGTTCTACGATTTTAAGTCCATATGGGATAGAAGTTGTTGAAGATGGTGATAAAAAGAAAGCTGTTTTAACTGAGTTAGGATTGGATTTAAATTATAAACCAGAAGAAAGAGAAGGTTTTGTTATTGGTAAAATAATGGACGGAACAGTTTATCTAAATGCTAAAAAAGTTATGAAACATTTAGCAACAAGTGCTTGGTACAATGGAGAACCAGGAATAATATTTACTGGAACAATTAATGATTCTAATCCAACACATCCAAAATATTTTGTTGAATTATTAAAAGAGATAAAAGAAAATCCAGAAAATTATGATAAAATTAAATACAAAGAAGTATTTGATGTACTTGAAAAATATAAGGGTAATAAACTAGAAAATATTATAGAAGAAATATTAAAAGTTGACGAAGAATATGGATTATATTTGAATTTACCTTTTGGAATTGGTATAATGATTGCTACCAATCCTTGTGGCGAAAAACCATTATTACCATACGAAGCTTGTGTTTTAGGGCATGTAAGTTTAGAATCCATTTTAGAGAAAGAAATAGGACCCATATCTAATTATTCTATAAGCCAAAATAAGATTAGAGAAAATACAACCCTTATGTATGAAATCCTAGATAATGCTATAGACCAAAATTATTTTACATTACCAGAAATAGAGAAAACACAAAAAAGCAATAGAAAAATTGGTTTAGGATTTATGGGATTGGCTAATGCTTTATATAAATTAGAAATCTCTTATAATTCTGAAGAAGCATTAAAATTTGTAAGAGAAGTCTGGGGGCATATGGCTGAATTAAGTGATGAAGCTTCTCAAGAAAAAGCTGAAAAATTTGGAGAATTCCCTAATTTCAAATATAGTGTGCATAGAAAAGGTAAACCCTTAAGAAATGCAATTAGAAGAACACTTGCACCTACGGGAACTACTGGATTTGCAGCGAAAACCACGGGAGGATGTGAACCAGAGTATGCGCTGGTTTATACAAGAACAACAGTACAGGGCACACAGATACAATTAAATAATTCTATACTAGAAGAAAAACTACAAAAATATAATTTCTTCTATGAGAAAAATGATAAAGAAGGATTATGGGATTATATTACAAATGTTGGAAGAGGTTCTTTACAAGGATTTAAAATTAAAAAACATGAAGGAGAAACAGAAGAATCTTTTAATAAAAGATTAGAAAATCTAAACAAGATAAAAAAAATATTTGTTACAACTTATGATATTGCTCCTGAAGATCATTTAAGAATGCAAGCAGAAGTGCAGAAGTTTACAGACGATGCAATAAGCAAAACAACTAATTTTAGAGATATCACAACTGTAGAAGATATCGAGAAAGCATACGCATTTGCATATAAGTTGGGATTAAAAGGTACAACTTTTTATAGAGATGGAACAAGACATGGTCAACCAATAGAAGTTAAAGGTAATCAGAAAAAATCTTTAGAAAATCATCTTAATGAAGAACTCACTAATGGAAGATTAGAAGAGATTATAAGGAAAAAAATTTCTGCAGAAAGACCCGAAGTTATTGGCACAACTAAGAAAGTGAAAACAGCAAACGGAGCCATATTTGTTACACTTAATAGAAGAGCAGATGATAACAAACCATATGAAACTTTCTTTGAACATACAAAAAACGGGGGAGTATTAAAATCTTATACTGAAGCTTTAGGAAGGGTCACATCAGTAGCACTTCAAGCAGGAGTTCCAGCAGATTTAATTGCAGAACAAATGGAAGGGATTACAGATACTCCTTCTTGGGATAATGGTGTAAAAATTAATTCCGGACCTGATGGAATCTCACAAATGATTAAGAAAGTATTTGTTGATGGATTTGATAAAGATAAAAAACAAAAATTGATTAAAAAAACTAAAGGAGAGCCATGTAATTTAACTAAGGAATGTAAAGGTTATCTAATTCCATCTGAGAGTTGCACTAAATGTGATACTTGCGGTCAAAGTGTGTGCTAACCATAATTAATTTAAACTTCTATTTCTTTTGATGTTATAATGTTTAAACAAAGCTCGTTAAAAGACAGAAAAGAGTTTTATGAAAAAGAATTTAATATAAAAAAAGTTGCTTCTTGGTTAAAGAAACTTCCTTACAAGCCACAATTTTTTGTAATTGATGAAGGAAGTGAAACTAAAATCCTTAAGGATAAATCTAAATTTAGAAAATTAATAATATTTAAACCACATTTAAAATTAAGTGAGTTAAAGAAAAAATTAATCAAATATTTGCCAGAAGATGTTTACTATGATAGAAATGTTTACAAAGATCCTTACAAATGCTTAAAAAACTTTAATTTTAGAAAAACTCCTTTTTCAAATAATTATATCGGACAGGAATTAGTTTTTGATATTGATCCAGAGAATATTGATTGTCCAAGTTGTGGAGAAAAACAATTCCCAAAATTTTGCAAAGTATGTTCTAAATTAACAATTGAAAACGGCTTTAAAATTTATAAAGAATTAAAAAAACAATTTAAGAAAGTTGTTTTAGTTTATTCAGGAAGGGGTTGCCATGTTCATGTTTTAGATAAGAAAGGTTATGAATTAAGCTTAAAAGAAAGAAAAAAATTAAATAGTAAATTTAAAAAATATGCAATTGATCCTTGGGTTAGTTATTATAAAGTAAGGTTAATTAGGTTGCCTTATTCTTTGAACTCTTTATCATCTAGAATTGTAACACCTATAAAAATAGAAAAGATAAAACAATTTAATGTAAATGACAAGAGGTTTTTACCAAAATTTCCTTAACTAAAATTCATCATCTAAATCTTCTTCTTCCTCTTTTTCAAAATCTTCTTTCTTATCGTAGTATTCTTCTTTTTTCTTTTTGTCTTTACCTTTTTTCATGTTAAAGACCTCT
>JBBSZT010000069.1:13363-22368 GCA_038044585.1 Nanobdellota archaeon | reverse complement strand
GCATTTACATTAGTTGTTTTTCCTTGTGCAATTTGCCCCCATATCATTAATCCAATTCCAGAATCAGCTAAAGCAGGACAAAATAAAGGGATATTATTTCTATAACAAGCACTTACAATTGTGTTTTTTGGAGCTAGTTCTCCTAATTTAGATAAAAATTCTCTAATATTTTTAGTTTTACTTAATTTATTAAAATTTTTCTTGATAAAATTTTCCAAACCAATATAAATATGATTTGGCATTAAGCTATTATAAATTCGATTGTAACCTATTTTTTTTAATTTAGAATCATCCATTGATTCATGACCTTGATAATGCGCAGACCCAAGCGCTTCACCTAAATCATGTGTTAAATTTGCCCCTGTTGTTACCATAACATCTATCCATTTATTTTCTATTAAATCAATAATAATTTGTTTCATTCCTCCAGGAACCATTGCACCAGCTAATCCAAAAAATATCTTACATTCTTTGTCTTTAATTGCTTCTTCTAAAATATTAACTGCAAGAGCTAATTTACCAGCTTGCATAACACCTGATTTATGCATAGCTAAAATTAGGTCATTGACCTTCATTCCTTTAACAATTTTTATATGCTCAACTTTTTTCATACTTTAGGTTAAATCATTAATTTTATAAATCTTAGTCTTAATTCTAAAGTTATGAGAAAAACATTCAAATTAATTTATAATCTATTTATTCTTATCATGCTTATTATTGGTATAATAAAATTAGTTCAAAAAGAATATTACTTGGCATTTATCTGGATAATTTTTACTCCAATTATCATGATTCTTCCGAGAAACCTTTATAAAATAAATTGGATAAATCATAAATATAATAAGAAATTACTTGATTTATTTGAAATATTTATTTTAATATTATTGTTTACAGGGGCTGGATTACCGCTTGGTTTAAAATATTTACCATTTGATATAGACAGCTATTTTCATTTTTTAAATGGGGTATCTCTCACAATTTTATTTGGAATAGTTTATTATATTATTAAAAATAGGATAACTGGAAGGGAGATTAATAAAAGGGAAATTGTGTTATTTGCTTTTATTTCTTATATAATCTTTGGGGTTATATTATGGGAAAAATTCCAGTACTATAATGATCAGATATTTGGAACAAAAATGTTTTTTGATTATTTTCAAGATGTTAATTATGATAGCATGCTAGACCAAATTTTTGGAAGTCTTGGAAATATTTTTGGCAGCATCTTAATTTATTTTAATTTTGATAATTGGTTAAATAAATGGAGAGCATAAATACTGTTTTAGTAAGGTATAATGAGATTGGAATTAAAGGGAAGAATCGTGGTTATTTTGAACGCAAGTTAATTGAGAATATCAAGGATTGCTTAAATAAAAATAATATTAAATTTAATACAATTAGAAGATATTCTGGAAGAGTATTAATTTCTACAAATAATAATTGTTTATGCTTAAAAAATGTCTTTGGCATTAGCTCTTTTTCACCAGCAATCAAATCAAGTTTAGATATTGAAGAAATAAAAAAACTCGCATTAAGCCTTTATACTAAGGGGAGTTTTAGAGTTTCAGCAAAAAGATTAAATAAAAAATTTAAACTAACTTCTGAGGAAACGAACAAATTAATTGGAGAAGTTATTATAATAAATAAAAAAGCCAAGGTTAATTTAGTAAAACCAGATTGCAATATTGCAGTTGAAATAATGGACCAAGCATATTTATTTAATGAAAGATACGAATGTTTAGGAGGATTGCCTGTTGGAGTTGAAGGAAAAGTTACATTAATATTAGATTCAAAAAAATCTTTGCTAGCTGGAATATTAATGATGAAACGTGGTTGTAGTCTAGAAATCATAAAAGAAACTGGTATTGATTATGGTATATTGACACAATATTGCTATGGAAGTAATATCAATATTGTTAAAGTTCCAAGTAAAGAAAGTAAGTTTATTATTAAAGTAACAAGTTTAGAAGATATGAGGAGTAAGATTTATAATTTACCAATTTTAAACCCATTAATCGCAGATGAAAAAAGTCTATATCAAAACATATGGATGCCAAGCTAATATTGCTGATTCAGAAGCAATGGCTGGTTTACTTAGAGAGAAGGGTTATAATTTAGTTAACTCAGAAAATGAAGCTGAATATGTTATCATTAATACTTGCTCTGTAAAAAATGATACGCAAAGCAGGGAATTACATTACTTAAGAAACATTGCAAAAACAAAAAAAGTTATTGTTGGAGGATGTTTAACAAAAACAATCAATATTAGAAAATATGTTCCTAAAATTGAAGCTGTTTTTGATACAAACTCTTTATTAAAATTACCAAATATATTAGAAAACCCGCAAGATGAATTTTCAGATAAAAAAGAAACTGAAAGATTAAAAGTTCCTATAATAAGAACCAAACAAAATATTGGAATAATTCCTATTGGACAAGGTTGTTTAAATAAATGCGATTTTTGCGCTACTAAACTTGCACGTGGAAATTTAGTTTCTTACAGAATTGGTGATATTAAAAGAGCATTAGAAGAATGTATTAAAGATAATTGTAAAGAAATATATTTAACCAGTCAAGATAATGGTTGTTATGGGTTTGATATTACAACTAATTTACCTGAATTATTAAACGAGCTAGTTACTGTAAAAGGTGATTATAAAATTAGGGTTGGGATGATGAATCCTTGGCACGTTATTAAAATTTTAGATTCTTTAATTAAATCTTATCAAAATGAAAAAATAATAAAATTTTTACATATCCCTGTTCAATCTGGTTCTGAAAAAGTATTAAAGAGCATGAAAAGAATTCATACTGTTGAGAATTTTAAATTAATTGTTAATAAATTTAGACAAGAATTTCCTGAGATTAGTATTGCTACTGATATAATTGTTGGTTATCCTTTGGAAACAGATAAAGATTTTGAAGAAACTTTAGATTTGATTAAAGAAATTAAGCCAGAGGTAATTAACATTAGTAAATTTTCTTCTAGACATGGAACAGAAGCTAGCAAATTAAAACAATTATCTTCTCAAATGATAGATGAAAGAAGCAAAAAATTAAATAAATTATATCAAGAAATAAAGAGTAAACTTTAAAAACTTTTTGTTCTTGTTATTTAAAATGGGATTTGTAGAAGGTGGAACAATAGAGGATTTAGCAGAGAATGAAATTCTAATTAGTTTTGAATTTGAATCAAAAGGAACTAAAAAAAGTTTAGCTGAAATTCTTGAAGCAAGAAACTTAAAAAAGGATTCATTGGGAAAAATATGTCAACAACGAGCAGATTTTATGATTGAAAAAAGATATCTTCACAAGGATAAAGGAGGAGTTTATGTTTTTTCTAAAGATAAAGATGAAAAATATTATTGGAAACCAGTTTCTTTTACAGATAAATTAATGAATTATATCAAAAAATAAGAAAAGAATTAATTTTTAAGTTACGTAGAAACTAAAATTCCTTTTACATTTGCCTCTAATTCTAAGAGTTCTTTTTTTATTTTAGCTCCCTCTTTCATCAACATACTAATTTTTTCTGAGTCTGACATATCATTCACGTCTTTTAATGCATTTGACATGGAATTTAAAAAATTATCTAACTTCTCGCAAGCATTTTCTAAGTTATCAAGAGCTGTTGCGATAAATCTTGAGTTATTTATAGTCATTTTAAGATTTAACAGAATTTAATGGCTTCATATCTTTCCAAGCCATGTCAAACATACTTTCTAATGCACTAGCAAAGTAAGGTGTGCTTACCCATATACCCACATCATAACTTGGATGTACATTATCATCGTGCATTAACATAAATGTTAAATCTTTGCCATCAACAACGCAGAATCTTGATCCTATTTTATCAACATGTTTTACTTCAGCTACTCTGCTTAATTCTTTAGCAACCTGCATATTTTCTTTTGTTATGGGAGCTGCTATTCTTATCCTTACACCTTTCTTCTTTAATTTTTCCAAAACAGGTTTTAATGCTTCTGCTTTTCTTAATAATCCTTTGGCAGTTGTCATTAATGTTACAGATTTTTCAGCACCCCTAACCATTAAATCTAAATGTGAGTAAATATTGTGTCTTCCTCTTATTGCACCGCTTAAATCAGTTGGTTCAACAAATTCAATGCCTTGTTTATGCAATAATTCTAATTCTTTATGTAAATCTGTTCCTTTCATTTCATCTAATCTTTTAGCACGTTCATCAGCGTTATCTCTCATTAATTTTTGAACACGAACAATAACCTCTTTTGGATCTACTGCGATATATTTAATTGGTTTGCCTAATTTCATTAAAACAAATCCTTTTTTTTCTAAACTTTCAAGAATATCATATGCTCTCGATCTTGGAACATTACCTATATCTGCTAATTCACCGGCAGTAGAAACACCACGAGAAAGTAAAGCTGTCCAAATTTTAGCTTCATATAAATTTAAACCGAAATATTGACGTAGTTTATTTAAAAAATCCTCTTTTACAATCATTAATTATCCCCCCCGGAAATTATAACCTAATTTTTATTATTGTTAAGTATAGTATCGTTATTACTTCTAACTAGGAAAACTTGCTTATATATAAAGATTATGATTTTTATGTATACTTGTTGTACTACAGTTTTTTACCTCGTTGAGAATTATATATTTTTTTTATATCTTTTATTGTATTAATTTCAGATAAATTTTTTTCACTAGTACGCTCTCTAAGAACTTTTGGAAAACGAAGTGCGAAACCAGAACCATAAGAAGGGCTTTTTTGTATTTCTTCATAACCAACTTCAAGAATTATTTTTGGTTTTACTGTTATTTCTCTTCCAGATTCTTTAATTATTAATGGTTTAAGCATTTCAGTCATTTTATTATAAGTTAAATCTTCACCTTTTTCCTTAACACCTGTACTTACTTTTCCGACTTCTAGTAATTCATTTCCAGATTTGCATGCTATTGTATAACTTGTAATCCATTTAGAACGTTTACCTTCTCCATGCTCTGCTCTAACAACTACTAAATCTAAAGGTTCAAGAACATTCTTTAATTTCATCCAACCCTTTACATATCTTCCAGGAACATAAATTGCTTCAACATTTTTTATCATTAATCCTTCATTTCCTTCTTTCAATGATTCCTCAAAAAATTTCTTAGCTTTTTTTCTATTATCTGTAATTAATTTTTTTGTTAAGATAATTTTTCCAGAAACTTGTTTTGTGATACTCTCTAAAATTTCTCTTCTTTTTAACAAGGGTTCATTTATCAAACTTCTTCCATTGCAATAAATCACGTCAAATAAATTTAATTCTATCGGGAATTTTTTAACCATCTCATAAATCTCATATTTTCTCTTAATTCTCCGGGAGATAGTTTGAAAAGATAAATGTTTTTTTGTTTTCTTATCATATGCAACTGCTTCACCGTCTAAAATAAAATTTTTAGCTTTAATATTTTCCTTAACATATTTTATGATATCAGGAAATTGCTTAGTAACATTTTCTAAATTTCTAGTAAATATTTTAATATCCTTGTCCTTGTGAATGCTTACCCTAAATCCATCTAACTTATATTCAAATTGCGCTGGTTTTCCTAAGGCTTCAAATGTTTCATCAACATCTTCAGCTAAGATTGCCAACATTGATTTAATTGGAATTCCTGGTTTAAGAGATATTTTCCCTAAAGATTTAGCGCCATCTTCTTTTAGCAATTCAGCAACCTCACCATAATCTGTTGTTAAATTGTATGCTTTTTCGATTTCCTCAACATCAACATTAGATAATTTAGATAAGGCATCTCTAATCATACCAGAAGCAACACCTACCCTTAATTCTTCTAATATTGTTCCGATTACAAATCTTGCTTCTTCTGGGCTGCTTGAATTTAATAACTCAACAATCAGATTAACTTTTTTATCTACAGTGCCCTGTCCTTCAAATTCAGCTAATCTTCTTATATTTTCAGAGACTTTTTTTATTGTCAGGTCTTTTCTAAAAAGAGTCATCTGCTTTCTTTTTTTCATTAATAATTCTGCAACTTTTCCTAAATCACCTAACTCTTTCCATATTTTTTCAACTTCATCAGCAGAATTACCTGTTGAGCTTGCAATTACTTTTAAAACCAATCTTGAACTCATTCCTATCTTGCGTTCATCATATTCTGCAAAAATTTTACCCTGTAAAAGATGAATAATATCCTTAATTTCATCTTTTGGAACATGTTTTAAGAATTCAGCGAGAATATCCGCCTTTTCTAGCTTTTTAGGTGTTTTTTCCAGCTCTAAATAAACCTTAACTAATTCAGAATAATTCATAGTAAGGTTTAAATATTTACTAACATTTAAAGTTTTTGAAATGGATTTAGTTGAGATATTACAAAAAAGATATTCTTGTAGGAGTTATCTAAAGAAAGATGTTAATGATGAGGATGTTAAAAAAATAATAGATTATGCAAGCCTTGCCCCAAGTGCAGGTAATCTACAACCGTGGAAAGTTATTATTGTGACAAATAAAGAAAAACGTGAATCATTAAGCATTGCTTGTATGAATCAAAGCTGGATGAAGCAAGCACCAGTATATTTAGTTATTTGTGGTAATGAAGATTATATTAAGAACTTTTACAAAGCTAAGGGTGAACTTTATTCTAAACAGGATTGTGCTGCATTTATACAAACGATGTTATTGCTAGCTACTGAAATGGGATTAGCGAGTTGTTGGGTTGGTGCATTTGAAGAAAATATGGTTAAACGCGAACTGGAAATTCCAGATAACCTTGTCGTTTATGCAGTTATAACTTTAGGTTATAGTAATGAGAAAAATCCAGATTCTAAAAAAAGATACGATTCACAAACATTTACCTTTTTTGAAAAATACGGAAATAGAATACAAAATAAGTCAATTTTATCTTTAGCTGATAAATTTCCTACAATACAAGAAAAAAATCAAAGAGCTTTTAATAAAATGAAAGAAGAATTACTCAAACATTCCAAATAATCCTGGTTTATTATCTTTTGGCGGGTTCTTATACATATAGCCTTTATCATTATTTTTCTTTTCATTCATTTTCTTTACCATTTGGTCTGTGAAATCCTTGGCCTCTTTTTCATCGATATTAAATCTTCTTGGTTTAATTCCTTTATCTAATTTATATTTTTCTATTTCGCGAGCTTTCATATAACCAAGCTGTGATTCACGTTCCCTTGAGAACTTTCTTCTTCTTTTATTTGCTCTTATTATATAAATTATTAATAATATTGCTAAAATTATTGAAATTAATAATAATGGTTTATCAATTAATTTATTCGCTCCTAAGTTTATTGCTTCTCCTGTTAAGTATAATGGATTGTTTGTCTTTGGAACATTAACATTTTCAAATGACTGATCTTGGGATCCAGATAACACATCTAAGTTATATTGACCTTGTTTTAATTCGTCACTTAACTTAACTATTTTAGATTCTTTTGGATCAAGAGAAACTTTCTTTGTAAATTCCTTACCGTCTGCACCAATTGCTCTTACTTGAACATCATCTGTATAAGGAACATTGCCAACATTTTTTACATAAATAATACCATCTTCAACATAAACATCAACTTTCTTAACTTCACCAACGTTAAATTTGCTTTCTATATTAAATTTATCTGTACTTGTTTTAATTAACCATATTCCTGGCAAAGCATATTGATCTAAATTAAACTCTAATTTATAATTTCCTTCCTTAACTAAATCATTTTTTGGATTATAGACTTTAATTAAAGCATTATTTTCAACTATATCATTTGCCTGGTCATAAAGTAAAGCTTCAATACTTATTCTATCCTCTGGTAAAAAATCAAGCTTGTTTAATAATGTCTTTAAAATTGTAGGATTAGGATTTATAAATATACTAAAATCTTTACTTGCTTTATTTCCGTAAGCATCTTCAAAATTAATTTTTAATGAATGTGCGTTTGATTTAATATTTCCTGGTATTCTATAATTATAAGAGAATTCACCTTTATCTAAATCAGTAGTTGAACTTTCATTATCTAAAGAAATTGTAACTGTGCCTTTATCAAGTAACTCTCCGCGAACATTTTTTATATCTCCCTTAATGTTTAATTCTTCACTAGGGGAAAACTTGTCTTTATTTAATTCAACATTTAATATTAGAATAGAACTGACTTCAAATATTCCAACTACTTTTTTTTCTAATAAAATATTATTAACATCATTTACAGAAACTTCTAAAGAACATTTTCCGAGCATACTTTTAGTTAGTCTTAAACTAGGAATTGTAAGTTCTTGTGGAGTTGTTTTAAATGTAAATGGTGTAACAAAATAGTCCACATTTGTATTATCACATATAACACTTGATTTAATAGATCCGTCCATTTCTTGAGTGCTGCTAACAGCTAATTTTAAAGGGATTTTTTCATTAATATTATAAGTTTGTTCGATTTGGTTTAGAACATTTACTTCTGCACTAACAAATGGTATTAAAAAAAGCAAAATTAATATCAAAGTAAGTTTCTTCATATTCTTGATAAGTAATCGCTAGTTTAAATATTTTATGCTAAAGGGTTAATTTTAAATATTCTTATTTTAACTTAAAATTATGGATTTAGATGCATTACGTCATTCTTGTGCACATCTCTTGGCTAGTGCAGTAAAAGAGACTTATCCAAATGCAAAGATGGCTATTGGACCTGCAATAGAAGATGGTTTTTATTATGATTTTGACAATTTAAGTATTACAGACAAAGATTTAGTTAAAATAGAAACAAAAATGCATGAAATTGCTAACAAAAAATTAAATTTTGAAAAGATTTTAATGAAGAGAAAAGAAGCTGAGAAATTCCTTAAAGACCAACCATATAAATTAGAATTATTAAATGATATTCCTGGAGAAAAAGTTCAATTCTATAAACATGGCGATTATTATGATATGTGCAAAGGAGGACATTTAAAAAACACTTCTGAGATCAAGGCATTTAAACTAACAAAAATAGCGCAAGCTTACTGGCGTGGAGATAGCAAAAATAAACA
>JBBSZT010000069.1:0-13263 GCA_038044585.1 Nanobdellota archaeon | reverse complement strand
AATTCATTAAAAGCTAATAAATTAAAATATGAGATTAAAGAAAAAGATGGTGCTTTCTATGGTCCTAAAATTGATATTCATATCAAAGATGTGCTTAATAGAGACTGGCAACTTGCAACTATTCAACTAGATTTTCAAATGCCTGAACGTTTTGATTTAAGTTACCAAGGCGAAGATAGTAAAAAACATCGTCCTGTTATGATTCATCGTGCAATCTTCGGGAGTTTTGAGAGATTTATAGGAATATTAACAGAACATTTTGCAGGTAAATTTCCTTTGTGGTTAAGTCCTATTCAAGTTATTATAATGAATATAAATGATAATAATTTAAAATTTGCTAAAGAAGTTTTTAATAAATTAAAAGAAAATAAAATTCGTGTAGTGTTGGATGATAGAAATGAAAGTATTCCAAAAAAAGTTCGTGAAGCACAATTAAAACAGATAAATTATATGATAACCATTGGTGATAAAGAACAAAGCAAAAAAACTCTAGCTATAAGAACATTAGACGGAAATGTCAAATTTGATGTTAAAGCTGATAATTTTATAAAAGATATTTTAAAAGAGATGCAAGATAAAAAAATATGATTAAAGAATATAAAAAATTAGTTAATGACAAAAAATTTAAGTCATGGATTAATAAAAATAAAGATTCTTATTTATGCAGCGTGTTTTTGTTAAAGGATCAAGAAAAATCAAGTGGTTGGCAGTTTGATTATTATTTACCAAAGAAAAAAAGAATGGCAACGTTCGTAGTTGCAGATGAGATTAATGTTAGTAAAAATCAAAAAATATTTACTAAATCAACTTCAATAGACCAGATTAATTTAAAAGATGTTAAATTTAGTTTTGATAATGTAGTCAAATTAGTAATGCCAAAATATAAAGGTAAAAGATTTGTTAAAGAAATTATAATTATACAAAGTCTAGATTCAAAATTATTGTGGAATGTAAGCTTAGTTACAACTGATTTTAATTTAATTAATTTAAAGATAGATGCTGTTGATGGAAAAATTTTAGAAGAAACAAGTTCGAGCTTATTGCAGTTTAAAACTAGCTAATTTCTATTTTTTTACCATCTGTTCCTAGATGAACTGTTTTGTTTAATACATAACCAAGCTCTTCTGCCAAAGTTTCTAACCCCTTTGTTATGCTTCTATCACCATGTATCGGTAAAATATGTCTTGGTTTTAACATCATTATCATATCACGATGATCTTCTCTAGCTGCATGTCCAGAAACATGAATATCTTTGAAAATTCTAACATGAAACTGTTTTAATCTTTTTTCTAAATTTTCTCTATTTTTAATTGTCATCTCTGTAGGAATTGTTCTGCATGAGAAAATAATAATATCATTTGGCAGGAATTCAAACTGGATATCTTTTTTATTTGCCATTCTTGTTAAAATTGCATCTGGTTCACCTTGGTTACCTGTACAGACAATTAAATAATTTCCCCTACCATCCTTTTCAATTTGCCTTAATTTCTTTTTTACTAATGATCTGTATCCAATAACTTCAACTTCCTCGCTAAAATTTACCAATCCAGTTTTTTCAGCAGCTGTTACATAATTAAACAAGCTTCTACCTAGAAAAACCACTTTTCTGTTAAGCATTTCTCCGAATTCAATAATGCTTTTCAGTCTTGCAATATGACTAGAAAAAGTTGTTATTAACATTAGATTATTATCATTTTTTGTTCCAAGCATTATATCCTTAAGCATTTCCTTAGCAACCTTTTCAGAAGGAGTTTTTGCATCTAAATTTGAATATAAAGAATCCATAATTAATAATATAATCCCCTTTTCACTTAGATGTTCTAATCTTTCATAATTCGGTTTATTTCCTATAACTGGATAATTATCTAACTTAAAATCATTGGCATACATGATCATTCCATATTTTGTATGAATCGCAACTAAAACAGTTTGTGGGGTTGAATGTGTAATATTAATGAATTCAATTTTTATATCTTTAGAAATTTCATAATGAGAATTAATATTTAATGGTTTTAATCTTGACTCAAATTTATCCTCATGTTCTTGCAATAATGTTTTTAAAACTTCTAATGTATAAGGTGTTCCTATTATTGGACAGTTATCATAATGTTTTGCTAAATAAGGTGCTGCACCGATGTGATCTAAATGACAATGCCCTAAAATTATTGCTTTTACTTTATCTCTATAATTTTCTAATGGTTCATCATTTGGAATTGCACCTATTTTTATTAGTTCCTTTGTTGTTAAATCTCTCGGATTACCTTCTTCATATTCTAAAACAGCTGGTAAATATAACCCCATATCTAAAATTATTATTTCATCATCTATTTTTATGGCCGTCATATTTTTTCCAACTTCGCTATAGCCCCCAATCGTGAATACTTCTATCATGGTATATTTATTTTTTGTCCTATTTTTATATCTTTTGCAAAACCAGATTTAAACTCCAAAACATGCATTGCTTGTTTATTTAATTTAATGTTAGAAGTAAATGGTTTAATATCCCTTTTAATATAGATTACTTTACTTTTATCATTCAAGCATATAATATCAATTGGATAAAAAACAAAGAATGTATGTAAAATTTCTTGTTTATAATCTTTTAAAACAGCTACATCGTTATTTTTTAAGTTTTGAAACATTAAACCAAAATATTTATTATAAAATTTAAAATTAAACATTTAAAAAAAAGAAAAAAAGAATTATTCTGAAACTCCCGAATATGTTGCTGTTGTAGTATGGCTTAATCCAGATGATGCTGATGTATATGTTATAAGAAATGTCCCACTAAAACTAGCCCCCGTTGGTGTGGTATCTGGACAGGTTAATGTTATTATATTCCTTGAATTCGGTCTAAATGTTCCAGACCAAGCAGCTACAGTACAAGTTCCAGAATATGTTCCAAATGTTGGTATTCCTGTAACAGGACCAGCATTCATTATCATCTGATCATTTAAAGCACCTGTTTGTAATCTCACATCAACACAATTAAACGGTGCATCAGCAGAACATGTATTTGGACTTCTTGGAGTAAATATACCAAATGCAAATAATGCAGCTAAAACAATTAACACAATTAATATAGCCCAACCATAAGTCATCAAGAACTCCATGGCAGCCTGAGATTTTTTATTATTCATCAAATATCACCTCTTAAATTATTTATTTTAATTGTTTTAATTAGTATATAAATCTTATCATTTTAGATTTATTCTATCGTCCCTGAAAACTTTATGTTTACTTTATGTGCATTACTCCCACCAGACAATTTATAAACCACTTCAGCGTTTCCTTCGAAATTGCTATTTTTATTTAATGTTTCACTAGTAATCTGGCAGAATAGAATTGTTTTATCATCTACTGAAATTCCATAAGCAGTAGGACTTCCACCATTTATATTTTCTTGTGTACATTGAGAAAACATTGGATTTGTAATCTCAATTTTACTTACCCATGATTCATCTGTTTCTGAGCTACTTAAGACAATTTGAATTGTTTTGCTTTCATCTAACCTAATATCATAACAAGTAATTGGTGAAACAGAAATACAACTATTTGGAACTCTTGGATTAAAAATATTTAAACTAAATAAAATAGCCATTACTATCATTATAATTAATATAGCCCAACCATAAGTTATCAAGAACTCCATGGCAGCCTGAGATTTTTTCATATATTTTTATTATTTATTTAATTAATAAATTTTACTATAATACAACATTTTTGAAAACTGCAGTTAATATTATTGATGCTAATAAAAACAATACTATACTAACTATTAAGAATATTGGAATTAATTTTAATCCCGATTTAATACTACCTTTCCTTATTGTAGAAATTATCATTGCAGCAAGTACAGAACTTACACCCAAGTTAATAAAAATAAATATCTTAAAATCAGAAGCTGAAATTGAACTTCCTGAACTAAATTTTAGAGGTAAACTTCCGCTTATTCCAGAAATTTCATCTATTTTTATATTTGATAGGACTTCAGACATTATTATTATTATTCTATGTGAAAGAGCATATAGAAATGGTGCAATTACAATGGCCGCTACTGTAATAAATATTACATAAGTTGTTATTTCTGCGTTTATTTCTTTATCTAAAATTTGTGTTTCTTTTATATTCCAAGCAATTTTATCAACTAAATTCGCTAATTCTCCTCCTGATTTAAGGCCTTCAATTAATAAGATCATACATCTTTTTAGTAATTCTGAGTCATATTTATCACTAAATTCAATTAATGCTTGCTCTAAATCAAGACCAGATTCTACTTTTCTTGCTATAATCTCAACTTCCTCTGCCAAAATCCCGAAACGTTCCCTTACTGCATACCACATAGACTGATCTATCGGCATTCCTGCATTCAAATTTGTAGTAACTAATTGCAAATAATCTGCTAGAACATCTTCAACTTCTTTTTTTCTCTTTAATTTTTTTAATGTTATATTTGAATAATTAAAGAAAAATATTATTATAATAGAGATTATTAACGAGATTAAATAATAATAAATTAATGCTGAAGTAAAATTTGCTGCAATTTTTAAATTATCTCTAAAAAACATTAATATTATTATGCTCAAAACAAAAGTTGCAATTAAAGATATAGTAATTAGTTTGTTTACATTAACCTTAATGTTTGCTTTAACTAATTCATCTTCGATATTCTTTTTTATATTTCTTGTAAATGTAGTAATATCTTTCATACTCCTTTTCTCAATCCTCCAATTATTGATAAAAATGAAAGTTGCAAAGTTCCTATAATAAAATTAATTCCAATTAAGTTTGCAAATGACAGACTAAATCCTGTGAAAGTTGACATTAAGGCTAATATACTAATGCCTAGACTTGGCAAAATTACTGCAATAAGCAAATAAAAAAGCACCATTGGATTAAGTTTTTTACCATATTCTTTTATTTTAATTAATTGTTCTTTTGAAATCTGATCTGTGATGCTTTCTAACGCCCTGCCAACATCTCCTCCTGTTTGCATTGAATTGAGAATTTGAAATAAGACTTTTCTGAAATTTACACTAGGATTAATTTCAATTACTTCATTGATTGCCATCTCTATTGGCTTGCCTGTTTCAACTTTTTCTACAATTTGTTTAAAATATTTTCCAATTATAGGATAAGCATAAGAAACGTTTTTTATTGCATCAAACAATGGAAGACCTGAACTTAATTCTATTAATAAGAATCTACCAGCATAAACAATCTCATGATCTATTTCACGCACTATTTTACTCATCTTTCCTTTCGGAGAATTAATAAAAAAGAAAAACACCCCAAAAAATAATATTGGAGATATAAGTAAGATATAGAATAAACTAACATTTAATTTATATAGAAGCATTAAAGAAGTTAATGATAAGGTTACAGCAACAATTAAAGTTGTAATTAAAATATTTTTAATAAACTGCTCTGGTGTTAGGTCCATATTAGCTTGCGCTAACTGAATCTTTAAATAAGGAAATCGCCTTGCTATTAATTGAGTTATCATTTTTTAATTAAATTTAAAACAGAATTTTTATTTATGTAATATGTTGCAATTACTTTACCAATATCATTAATTTCGTTTATATTTTTCTTAGCAAGCCATGTTAGAATCAAGCTCTTTTCACGTAAATTCTGGTTTATTTCCTGTGTTGTTAACCCTGTTTGTAATTCAAGTTCTGGCATTAATCTAAGAGAATGATTTACAGTTAATGTTTTATCTTGCCTTACATCAAATTGTAATAAAACATTTGGACTTGCATCTTTTAATATTTCAGCTACTTGAAAAATTCTTCTGATTCCTGTTCTCCTGTTTCTATACATTACAATTATCATTGAAATTGCAGGCAGAGAACTTTTAGGAACGTTTATTGGAGGATTTGTTATTCTATTTATTGTTTCTTCAACATCATTTGCGTGTAACGTAGCATAAACACTATGGCCTGTATGCATTGCCTCAAAAAGCGTTTCAGCTTCTCTCTGTCTTCTAATTTCTCCTACTACTATTCTATCTGGCCTCATTCTTAATGAGTTAACAATTAAATCCAATAATGTTATTTCTCCTTTACCTTCTACATTTGGTAATCTAGTAAGCATTGGAATCCATTGTAAATATTTTGGCAATCTGATTTCTGGAGTATCTTCAACTGAAATAATTCTTTGATTTGGAGGAAAAAAAGAACAAAATGCACCTAATGCGGAGGTTTTTCCCGTCGCCGTGCCCCCGGTAATTAAAGCACTTAGTTCATATTCTATACCTAACCATACTAATGATGCTGCAGAAATCGAAATTGTTTTTTGATTAATCATGTCTGTGATTGTAATTGGCTTTTCAGAGGGTTTCCTGATTGTTATTGTATTTCCCTTTATAGATATTGGATTTAATGTAGCATTAATTCTTTCACCTGTTCCTAATTGAGCATCTAATAATGGTGTAAGCAAAGAAATACTTCTACCAACTCTTCTTCCGATCAATGAAGAATAATGTTTAATCTGATCTTCATTCTCTAATTTTATATTTGTTTTAAGCCAACCATATTTCTTATGATAAACCCATACTGGTTCATCTGCATTGTTTATGACAATTTCTTCTAAATTAATATCATCTAATAATAATTCAATTTTTCCCAAACCAAGTGCCTTATGCATCAAATAAGTTGTAAGGAATTTTTTTACATCTTCTGTTATGCTTGGTAAATATTTATCCAATAAGTAAACTATTGTTTCTTGGAACTTTTCTTTTATGAATTGGGATTTTTTTAAGTCTGTAATATCCCCTATCCCGAGTCTAACTTTGCTTGCTAATTCTTCCTTAATTTTATCTAGAATAATTTCTGTATTAGCACCTATTTTTGCTATACTTACATTATAAACCATAACAAATTCTTCTTTTGAAGATTCAATTGTTATGGTTATAGGAATATTTTCAGAGTAATAATTATATGTTTCTTTTACAACCATCTAAATAGCAAAATGCTATCACCTCTTTTTATTTTAAATTTTTTATTAATTTTAACTTAATTTTCTTATAGTTTTTAACATTTAAATTTAACCTTTCTAAATCTCTGAAGCCGGTTATTATTTTTATTAATATGCTACGATAATCATCTAATTTATATTCTTTAATAAGTTTTTTATACAGATTAAAATCTATATCTAAATTAACTAATAAACCCATTATATCAATCCTATCTTTCTCTCCTTTTTCACTATTTTCTCTATTTTTTTCAGCCGCCTGTTTTAATATTAATAAAATTTCTGGCTTGACTAATTTAAATCCCCCAATAAAATTGATATTTTTTTCAATTTCTTCCATGGGTAAAGGCAATTTAGAAAAATATTTTACGTAGATATCTATATCAATTTCTTCTATCTTAATTTCATATTTCTTCAAATTATCATTTTTTATTAAATTATATTTTTTCCTTATTATATTTAAATTATCAAAATCAACGATTATATCTATATCTTTAGATTTTAAGGATTTAGTATAAATGTAAGTAGCCCACCCACCAATTAAAATAAAATCAAATTCTCTTTTGATTTCTTTTAATATTTCCCAACTTTTATTTGTTATTAAATTATGCCAGTATTCCATTTTATAATTTAAGTTTGCTCTCCAATTCCTGCAAATAATCTTTAGCATACCATTCTTTTAAATTCCATAAATCAACAAATAAATTAGCTAAGGTTACTTTACTAAAGCTCTTTTTTAATACAAATAAATTAGAGATTCCTTTGGTTTCATTAAATCTTTTTTTTATATCTTCTTTGTTACAGTAAACATAAACTTCTGAATAATCAGCAGGAACATCATTAAACTTGAATTTGTAATATGAATAAGCTGTAAACAATGCAGAATCTGGAATGTTTTTTTCAATTTCTGAAACATTTTTATCAACTCTTGTTTTGTAAATAATATCCCTTTCTAAGTTTCTTACTGAAGCCCAGTAATAGAGTATTTTTTTAATATTAATTATTTCAAAATTCTTTGAGTTTATTTTTACTGCTCCCATATTTCTTAATGGCCTTAAAGCATAATTCACTGTGCTTAATGACAATTTTAATTCTTTGCTTAAATATTTTTGAGTAAGTTTGTAGTTTTTATTTTCAATTGACTCTTCTAAAATTTTATTATATACAAATTCTATCTTTTTCATGTTTCTAATATTAATTTTTTTATTTATAAATGTTTCGATATTTATAGAAACTAGAACATTGAGTTAAGAAGGATAGATCATCTTTCATATAATTTATCCCTTGATTTATATTTTATTTTTCCCATCTTAAATCCTTTCTTCATTATTCCTTTAAGCTCATCAGCAATTTTCTTCTGCCTTTTTTCTTCAACCACTAATTTTATCATATTTTAATTTCTTAATTAACCAAGTTATTAATATATATAACCTTCATTTATTGATAAATTTAACGTTCTTTAAGACAAAGGTATAATAAGATATATAGAAAAATCTGTTAAAGAAATTTAACACATGTAAAATAAATTTTACAATATCTTATTGTAGTTTTTATCAAATATTTCTTTTCTCTTCTTTATATTATTAAACTCATGATTTATTATATCATAATTATCTTGTAAGTATGATTTTAATTTCTTAATTTTATTTAGCAATTGGTTAATTTCATACTCTAAAACGAACTTTTGTGCATATAAAACATCTTTATCTAAATTATGCTTATTTTTTAATAACTCTTTTACATCTTCTACATTTCTTAATTTAATCTCACTTTTAATCTGAACTTTGTTTAAACCAGCTAACATGATATTTAAATTTCTAGAAATTATTTCTATATCTCTCGAATATTCCTTTCCACTAGATTCTTGTGCTTGCCTAGCTACCAGAAATGCATTTGTGAATTGGTATTCTATTTTAATAACTTTTTCTTCCTCTAAAAAAGTAGCCCATTCATTTATTATTGTTTCAGGTAATCCAAGTTCTTTTGCAGTTTCTTCTATACTAATCCTTTTTTTATTGTTTATTAACTCAACTAAAGAATCTACCGCTGTTGTTATATTTACAGGCATATTATTAATTGATAAATATACTATAAAAGGTTTTCTTTTAGTATGTATGAAAAATCTTTTACCCCTACAAAAAAGAAAGATCTATAAATATGTAAGTGTAATAATAAGTTAACTTATTCAAATAAATTTAGAATAGAAAGGTTTAAATATCATTTAGAACATATATAAATCAATTAGAACATATAAAATGCTAATTTCAAAATCAATGGAGAGGGTAATAAGGGTACTTCTTAATAGAAAGAGCATGAAATTAAGACAATTAGCAAAAGAAGCAAATGTGCCATTAGGTGTAACGGTAAAAAACACAAATGCTTTGGAAAAATCCGGGTATATCGAAAAAAAAGTAAATACTTCTGTGATTAATCCAAATAAATTGTTAAAAGCATGGGCTTATACAACATCTGTAAGGGAATTAAGAAAAGTAGAGTTTAGTGGTGCTGAAAGGCCGCAATTTATAATGAAAAAAATAGCTAACCTTTTATCAAAAAATAACATTAAATATGCATTTACATTATTTTCTGCAACAGAAATATTATCACCTTATGTTACACCAGCGGAAACACACCTTTATACTCTAGAAAAAGACCAAGAAAGAATAAAAAACCTTTTTGAAAAAGAATCTATCTTACCTGCTCAAAAAGGAAATGTAATATGTTTTTTAGTTGATCAAAGTTATTTTTATAATATACAAAATATACATAATTTTAATATAGTTTCAGTACCACAACTTTATATTGATTTATCTTCTTATGGTGGCAGGGGAGAGGATGCAGCTCAACATTTATTAGAGGTAATAAAAAATGTATGATATTTTAGAAACAGATTTGTCTTTTGAATATTTAAATAAAATTTCACAAATTAAAAATATAGTAGTAATTGGGGGTTGGGCTGTTTATCTTTATGTGAATGAAAATTATAGAAGGGCTTTTGGTTTAGATTACTTGAAAAGCAGGGACATTGATGTATATATAAACTTGAAATATTTAAATTCTTTTATTAAAGAAATTAAAAGACTAGGATTTAGCCCAAGTTCTTATTTTTTTAGACATGAACTAATTTATAGTAGAAATAAAAATAAAATAATAACAGAAAAAGAATCAAAAAAACAACAAATATATGATTTAGTGTATATATTTTTGGATTTATTTACTAATAAAAAATCTAAAAATGCATGGGGCATAAATATTTTTAATAAAGCTAAGATTTTTAATATAGAAAAAATTAATACACCCGATATTAATACTTTATTAGGACTTAAATGTGTATCATTTTTTGAGAGAGAAAAACTCGATAAAGAATTTAAAGATGCCTGCGATATTTATGCACTTTTGATATATTCTGGGAAGAAATTTAAAATTACCAAGAACATCAAAAGTTCAATAGATAAGATAATAATAAGAAGAGACTTAAGTGAATTTATAGCTGAAAATGTACTTAGAGATATAACAAAGGTTAATATAGTAGTTTCTAGTCTAGAAAAATTATAAATAAATATTTCACAAAATCAAAATAAAATTCTTTTCTATTAAATTTGCTTAAAAAATCGGAATAGAGTAAGGTTTTTATATCTCTGATTATTAAATAAATATTGAAATGGAAAATGAACCAGAATTAAAGCCCGAGTTTATAGAAAAGATTAGAAATCACTCATAATAAAAAAGAAAAGCATTAGTAAAACATTTAAACTTAATTCTTAAATTAATTTCACAATAATTTGAGATAGAAATCTTTATATATGTGGGTAAATTTTAGTCCATATGGGTGAATTTTAATCCATGAAATATCATAAATTTATAGACAAAATTTTTGGGAGTAGGGTAAAGATTGATTTACTCAGGAGTCTTTATAGGCTTGGGAATAAAAAATGGACAATAAGAGAACTAGCGAAGTTTAACGATAAAGATCATTCTGCAATCAATTATGCAATAAAAGAATTAGAAGAGATGAATATAATATATTTAGAAAGACACGGTAAATCTACTTTAATTACATTAAATAATAATTCTATACTAACTAAATTATTACAGGTATTTGATTTTGAAGATAATACATTAAATGAACTAATTAAGGATATAAAAAAGATAGTAAATAAAAAAGTTATTTCCTGCATATTATTCGGAAGTATTGCAAGAAAGGAAGAAAACCCAGATTCTGATGTAGACTTATTAATTATAGCAAAAAGTAAAAAACCAATACAAAATTTAATTTATGATAAACAGAAATATTTTATAGAAAAATATGGGAATATATTACAAGTGCAAATATACACAAAAAAACAATTTAATAAAAATTTGCCATTTGTTAAGACCATAGAAAAAGATTATATATTGATTGCTGGAGAGGATATATTAAAATGAAAACTAGAAAAGTTGATAAACATTTTTATTTAAATTATCTCAAGAAAGCAGAAGAGTTTTTAAAAGAATGTGAAAGTGCGATAGAAAATAAAAATTGGAATTCTGCAGTCAGCTTGGCTATTCATTCTGGGATTTGTGCAGCAGATGCATTATGTATATTTAGCTTGGGCGAAAGAAGTGCTGGGGAAGGCCATGAAGAATTTATAGAATTGATTAATAAAATAAACGTAAAGGATATTAATATAAAAATAAGACAATTATCTAGTTTAATAAGCGTTAAAAATAGCGCAGAATATTCTGAAAATTTAATGAATGAAAAAGACACTATATCAGCAAAGCAAAATGCAGAAAGATTTTTATCCTGGGTTAAAGGTAATTTAAAACAAACTTGAATTTAATTAAAAAATTCAAATAGAGCAAGGTTTTTATATCTCTGATTATTAAATAAATATTCTCTTTTTATAGCGTAGATTGAGCAAGAAAACTCAGTTTTTTAAGGCTGAGATGAATTGCGAACCATTTACAAATAAACGAAAGTTATATATATTAGTAACTTTGGTTTATTATTAAAATGATACCTATAATACTAAGACTAAGGAAGGGAATTCATAAAGACATTGCTCTAGTTCAAGATATATTGATTCAGGAGATTTATAAAATATTTAACGATGCGGTTTTACATGGCGGAACAGCTATTTGGAGATGCTATAAAGGAAATAGATTTTCAGAAGATTTAGATGTTTACATGAAAAGAGATTTAGAAAAAATTAATTCATTTTTTAATAATTTAAGCAATAAAGGGTTTATTATTGAAAAAAAGAAAATAAGTTATAATAGTTTGTATAGTAAATTAAAAAACAATAGAACTTCTGTAAGATTTGAAGTATTATTTAAGAAAATAGAAGGGGTTTTAAAAGAATATGAAACTAGCGAGGGGAATTTAATTACAATTTATACATTAACGCCAGAACAACTTATAAATGAAAAAGTTGATGCTTATTTGAAAAGATTTAAAATCAGGGATTTATATGATATTTTCTTTTTATTAAGGCATGTAAAAGATAAAAGCAAAATTAGTTTAAAAATTAAGAGGCTTTTAAGGGAATTTAGAAAACCAATTGATGAAAATGAATTAAAGGTTTTAATTTTAGAAGGCATTGTTCCAGATACAGATAAAATGTTTGATTATATTAAGAATTATTAATAAAATGGGAAAAGAAAAATATCTTAAAAAAATTGAAGACTTATTTAAGAAAAGTCCAGTTGTTAATTATAAGTCTGTTGAACTTATAATAAAAAATAACAAAAATATTAAACAATATACTAAGCAATTAATAAGAAATTTAATATTAAAGGGAAAAATTAAAAAATTAACTAAAGGTTATTATACTTTATTAGATGATAATTCATTGGGTGTTTATTGTTTTAAACCAGCTTATCTAGGATTGCAAGATGCCTTAAGCTTTCATAATTTATGGGAGCAAGAAACAATTCCAGTAATAATAACTTCAAAAAAAATAAGGCAGGGCATAAGAAAAATAATGAATGGAAATGTTTTAATTAGAAGGATAAATAAAAAATATTTATTTGGTTTTGATTATTATGAAATTAATAATATTTATTTGCCATACTCTGATATTGAAAAAACTTTTATAGATTTAATTTATTTTAAAGAAAAAATAAATAAAGAAACTTTAAACAATATAAGAGAAAGGATAAATAAAAAAAGACTTAGTTTTTATTTAAAATTATATCCGAAAAGAATTAAAAAATTAGTATCAAATAATTTACTTTAAGATTAAAAGCAATAAATTTTGTAAATAAAGTGAAAGAGATAATAGCTAATATCTAAATAAAATTAGA